>JALUZX010000638.1 GCA_027011425.1 Planctomycetota bacterium | reverse complement strand
TCTCCCACCCGGCGGCGCCCCCTTTCTGGGGTGTTGAGTGCTATACCCGAGAGTTGGCGGTCAAGAGCAATCTCCTCTATTCCCGCTACGACCTGGACAACCTGGCGGCCCTGCTCAGGAAATACCACCTCGAGAAAAGGCGGGTCTTCGCCGTGGTGGAGGCCGGGGCGGCCCGGGCCCTCGGCCTGGCCGAGGTTCGGGCCTTCATGGAGGGGGGGGTCCGGAAGGGACGGTTCCTGGGGGAACTCGAACCCAAGGGAGGGGATAGAGCCCTCCCGTCGTTCTATGCCTGGAACATTACAAGAAGCGTATTCAAAGCGAAGATCCCCGGGAAGGGGGGGTGACGCCCGGCTTGTAGCGGGTCGGGTCGGGAAGACCTGCTTCGCGAAAACCGCGGGCCCTCAGCAGGCAGGCGTCGCAGGCCCCGCAGGCCCGGCCTTGGTCGTCGGCATCGTAACAGCTCACCGTAAGGGAGTAATCCACCCCAAGGCGGGTCCCGAGGAGGAAGATCTCGGCCTTCTTCATCTCCAGGAGGGGGGCTTCCACAAGGGGCGGCCTTCCCTCCACGCCGGAGCGGGTCCCCACGCGGAGGGTCTCCTCGAAAGCGCGGAGGAACTCGGGCCTGCAGTCGGGATAGCCGCTGTAGTCCAGGGCGTTGACGCCGATCACCAGGGTTTCGGCCCCCAGGGTCTCGGCCAGGGCGGCGGCCAGGGAGAGGAAGACCAGGTTCCGGGCGGGGACGTAGGTGGAAGGGATGCCCCGGCCGATCTCCCCGGACGTCCTACCCTTGGGGATGGGACTCCCGCCCGTGAGGGCCGAGGCGGAGAAGAGGGAGGGATCCAGGCGGGCCGTCCTGTGGGGGACCCGGAAGGATTCCGCCGCCCGGCGGGCCGCCTGGATTTCCCACTGGTGGGTCTGACCGTAGTCGAAAGAGAGGGCAAGGCAGGAGAGGCCCTGCTCTTTGACGGCCCAGGCCAGGCAGGTGACCGAGTCGGCCCCGCCCGAGAGAAGAACCACGGCTTGGATGCTCATGGTGGGGAATTATAGAACTCCCTCGTTCCTGAGAGGGACTACGGGGATTTTCGCTTCGATGTGAGACAGGAGCCGGCCTTCTTCGGTGGGTGGCGGCCTTTGGAGAAACACTTCCCGGAGAGGCTTTTATAATAGGCGGCACTACTTGGACCGCCCGGGCCCAGGGGTTGCTTTTTCCCCCGAAATTTCACTGTTTTGGATCTCCTCAAACCTTCCAAGGAGGCTTTCCCATGCAAACTCCAAGGATCCTTCCCGCCCTGGCCTTGACGGCCCTGCTCTTCTCGGCCCCTCCCTCCCCCAGGGCCCAGACCAAGTATTTCGTGGTGCCCTCCGCCTACGCCAAGGTGGAAGCCCCGAGCCGCAACACCTACCCCTTCTCCTACGACGAAGTCCGGACCCAGATGATCTACAACGGCAAGAAGCTGGGCTTCAAGATAGGGGCGATTACGGAAGCGGCCTTCCGGAGGGACGGGACATACTCGTCGGTCTTCAACGCGAAGAAGCTCCCCCTGAAGGTCTGGATCTCCAAGTCCCCCAACACGGACAAGAGCGCGTCGGTTTGTTTCGCCCAGAACCGCGGGCCTAACCCCAAGCTGGTCTTCAGCGGCACTCTCAACCTTCCCCGGGCGGGGGCGCCTTCGACCCCTCCCGCTCCCTTTTCCATCGTGATCCCCTTTTCTCCGCCCTGGATCTACACGGGGGGGAACATATGCCTGGAGATCGTGGCTCCCGGCCCTTACCGGTACGGCAGGTGGATGACGGACACATACTACAATTCCGAACAGGGGAGGGGCACCGCCCTGCAGTTCGGCCGGGCATGCGCCCCCGCCGGTGGGGGGAAGACTCCGAAGCTCAAGGCATACACTTACCGTCTTCTCATCGGTAAGACCGCGTATATTTCCCTTTACGCTTACAGGAACAGCGTTCCCTGCTTCATGTTCCTGGGAACAAGCAAGACCGCTTGGGGCTCGATCAAACTTCCCTTCGACATGACTCCTCTCGGGGCGACAGGGTGCAAGATCTACACCGGAGCCGCCGCGATCCTTACGGCCACATCCCACCCGAGCTACTCCAGCGGCATCACCTACTTCTGCTTCTTCGTTCCCGAAGACCCCTCCTTTCTCGGCCAGCATATCTACTCCCAGGGCTTCGTGGTCGATCCCAAGGCCAACGCCATGGGACTCCTTTCCACCGAGGGTTGGGACGTCACCTTCGGGAGATCCTATGCCAACTGGGAGGGCGTTCAGAGCATCTTCTCCAGGTATACCAACGTTGGCTTCGGATCCACCAGTTCCGGCGCCAACGGGCACATCACCCGGTTCGGCGGCAGCCTGAATTGAAAAGCCCGGAAGGGCCGGTCTTCCACCGGGGCGGGGGCTTCCCCCGCCCCGGTTCGTTTCGGCACAGGCCGTCCGCCAGGGGATGGAGAGGGCGGTTCGGTTTGTGTAAGATTCCGGGAGTCCACTCCATTCCCGATCTTTCCTTCCGGAGGTGTAAAACCATGCGCAAGATTTTCGCCTGTATCCTCCTTCTCTCCGGGGCGCCCGCCGCCCAGTCCCCTTTCACGGTTCCCCCGAAGATGGAAAAAATCGAGGGCGGCAGCGACCACTGGATGGTGGGTCGTTATACCTTCGGCCGTGCCCAACAGATCTATTCCTCCTCCATCCTTCCGGGGCATCCCTTGGTGGTGAAAGGCTTCAAGATGCGCCGGGACGGTATTCGGACATCGGCCTACGAAGCCCACAAGATCGACTTCGAAGTCTACATGAGCAACAACCCCAAGGATCCGGCGGCCGGATACGGCATGTATTTCGCCGGCAACCGGGGCCCGGACTTCATGAAGGTCATGAAAAAGAAGGCAATCGACTGGCCGGCTCTGCCCATCCCCAGCAAGCCGCCGGCGGCCTTTTCCGTCCTGTTTCCCCTGGATAGACCCTTCGCCTACAGGGGCAAGGCCATGCTGATAGAGTGGGTCTACTCGCCCGACCCGTCCTTCCCCAAGTCGAAATATTACTGGTATGTGGACGCGGAAAACTACAACGCGAATTTCACGGGCGGTCCCGTCAAGGGAACCTACGTCTCTCTTGGAAAGGGTTGTCCACCGACGTTCACCAACCTGGCCTACCTTCCCTATCCCGGATCCAGGCTCCAGTTCACCGGGTATTGTGGAGCGAACATGAAGAAACTTCTCGGGTTGAGCCTGCTCGGGACGAACGACAAGAAGTGGGGCGCCGTCAACCTTCCCTTCGACCTGACTCCCCTGGGCGGGCCTGGGTGCAAGCTCTACATCAACGTCGTCGCCGCCAAGACGGCCTGGACCGAACCGGCGAGCCCAACGGGAAGGATCGTGTTCACCTGGGGCTGCCTGCCCGTGGATCCCGCCCTCTCGGGGGCTGTCTTCTACGAGCAGGAGATGGTGGTGGACCCCTCTTTCAACGCCCTGGGCCTCAGGGTGAGCCGCTACAGGCAATACACGACCGGGACGCCCTTTACGGGCAAGGTGAAGGCATTGACTTTTTACGCGTATACAAACACCGCCAACTACAACCCCAACCAGTGCTACGCCTTCTATTGGAGCGCCCGGGCCAACATCCTCCAGTTCCTTCCTTGAGTAGAGGAAGGAGCCCGGCGGGCGCTCAAGCCTGGCGACCGATCAGGTTCAGGAACTCCATCCTCGTGGCCGCCTCGTCGTGGAAGCTCCCCAGCACCGACGAGGTGGTCATGACGGAGTTCTGTTTCTGCACCCCCCGCATCATCATGCAAAGGTGGCGGCACTCGATCACCACGCCCACGCCCTCTGCGCCGGTGGCGTCCATCACCTCCCTCGCCACCTGGGCGGTGAGCCTTTCCTGGATCTGGAGGCGCCGGGCGTAGACGTCCACGATCCTTGCGAGTTTGCTCACGCCGATGACCTTCTTCTTGGCGATGTACCCGATATGGCACCGCCCGAAGAAAGGGAGCATGTGGTGCTCGCACATGCTGAAGACCTCGATGTCCCGGGCGATGATCATGTTGTTCGCCTCGGACTCGAAGACGGTGATGAGTTCCTTGGGATCCTGTGTGTATCCGCTGAATAGGAACTTGAAGGACCGGGCCACCCTTCCCGGAGTGAGCTTCAACCCTTCCCTGGAGGGGTCTTCCCCGATCTCCTTCAGGAGTTCTTCCACCAACGCGGCCACCCGTTCTTCGTTCATGGCTTCCACCTCTCGCGCAGTCGGCGCGTGAAATCCTCGTCGGGTTCCAAGGCTTTTTTCCAGGCGGCGGGGACCAGGTCTCCCAGGGGCTTCCCCCGCCCGGGCAGGACCAGGCCAGGATCCAGGTCCAGCAGGGGGAGGGCAAGAAAAGGCCGTTCCAGGATCTCCGGGTCCGGCAGGACCAGGCCTTCTTCGCGAAGGACCACCTCCCCGTAGAGGACCAGGTCCAGGTCCAGGGTTCGGGCCTGGTGGGGATCGCTTCCCCTGGTTCGGCCCAGGGCGGCCTCGATTCCCCGGAGGACCCCGAACTTGAACTCCCGGGGGGGGAGGCCTGTCTCCACGAGGAAGGCCCCGTTGAGGAAGTCCGGCTGGTCGGGCCTCTCCAGGGGGCTGGTCCGGTAGAAGGGAGAGACCCCGAGGACCCGGGTCTTTTCGGCCAAAAGATCCAGGGCCCGGAGAAGATGGGCCTCCGGGTCCAGGTTGGCCCCGGCGGCGACGAAGGCCCGGACCTGCCGGCGGGCCTTCATCCCTTCCTCTTCTCCCGAAAGATCTCCACGGCCACGCTCTTCGCGAAGCGCAGGGCGCCGGGCTTGTCCACCCGGACCCGGACGGCCCGCACCGGGGGCGGCTCCAGGCAGAGATCGGCCACGGCCCCGGCCAGGGCCTCCACGAGGAGGAAGGACGAGCCTTCCACCAGGTCCACCACCCGCTTTTTCAGCTTCTTGTAGTCCAGGGTGTCCTCGATCCGGTCCGTCCGGGCCGGCAGGGAGAGGTCCGCCCAGAGGGTCAGGTTGAGGACCACGTCCTGCTTCTTCACCCGCTCCTCCGGGTTCAACCCCAGGATGCAGCGCAAAAGGAGATCCTGGACGTGGATCTTGTCGGGGGGAAGTTCATTCATGGCGGCCTCCCAGCAGGTTTCTTCCCCCGTCCACGTAGAGGGCCTGGCCCGTGACGAAGGGGGCTGAAAGGAGGAAGAGGACCGCCCGGGCCACCTGGGCGGGATCCCCGTGGGTTTGGAGGGGATTGGTTGGGGCGAGCCGGTCCAGGTAATCCTGCCCCTCCCCTTCCGGGGGGAGGATCAGGCCCGGGGCGACGGCGTTGACCCGGACCAGGGGGGCGTATTCGAGGGCCGCTTCCTTGGTGATGGAAAGGAGGACGGCCTTGCCCAGGTGGTAGGAATAATGCTCCTTGTCGTAGTCCAGGACCCTCGCGTCCAGGAGGTTCACCACGGCCCCTTCCCGGCCCTGGGCGGCGAAGGCCCGGATGAGGGCCAGGGGGGCGAAGGCGTGGACCTTCATGCTCCGGGAGAGGTTTTCCCACCTGAGGCCGTCCATCCGGTCGGGGAAATACTCCGAGGCGTTGTTCACCAGGATGTCCAGGGGGCCGGCCGCCTCGAGGGCCAGCCGGAACAGCTCTTCCGGGGCGGCCGGGTCCTCCAGGTCGGCCTGGAGGATGTGGACCGCCGCCCCGAGCTTCCGGGCTTCTTCCGCCGTGCGCCGGGCCTCCCGGCAGGAGGAGCGGTAGTGGAGGACCAGGCCGGCTCCTTCCCGGGCCAGGGCGAGGGCGATCGCCCGGCCCAGGCGGCGGGCGCCGCCCGTGACCAGGGCCGTCTTTCCCCGGAAGGTTCGGAAAGGTTCCATGGGGGTTTCCTCTCCGCGCCGCCGGGTCTCACCGGCGGCGCCAGAGTTCGTAGGCTTCCTTCACGAAGACGCCGAGAGGCCCCTTGGGCTCGACGCGCAGGAGATTCAACTTTTCCGGGACGCCCCGGCCCAGGATCTCCTCCAGGCCCCTGGGATTCTTCCACTGGGGTGCCTTTTTTCCCACCAGGACCCACCGGGCGCCCTGCTGGAGGACCTTGGCCAGGCGGGAGCGGTCCCCCGGTCCCCGGAGCTGGAGGAACCATCCTTTGCGCTTGCTCCGGTAGACCACGTCGTTGGGAAGGTTTACGAAGGCAACCCGGTCGCCGGGCCGGACGAGGCGGTCCCAGCCGAAGGGGTCCACCACCCGGCAGGGGGCCAGCCGCCACCAGCCTTGGACCCGGGGGATGCCCTCCAGGAACCCGTCGGCCCCGTAGAGAAGGGCCAGGACGGCCAGGACGAGGACGGGACGGACCCGGACCAGGCGGGCCGCGCCGGTAAGCCCCGAGCCGGCGAGCCAGCAGAGGGCGGGCGCCCAGAGCATGAAGTAGTAGTGGTGGAGAAAGCCCGTCACCACGTAGCTGTCCGCCATGAAGTAGGCGATTCCCGAGAGGGCCCAGAGGGCGGCAGGCTCCGCCCATGCCCGGGGCCGGCGGACCAGGAGGGCCAGGCCGGCCAGGATCGTCCCCGCCCAGGTCCCTACGGTGAGGAGGGCCATGCGACCCATGGTCAGGAACCAGGCGGGATCCAGCCACCGGACCCAGTAGGAGGGGTCCGTCCAGGCCCGGAGGTTTCCCTTGGGCTGATACATGCTGGAAGGAAACCCCCCGGCGGCATGGGTGACCCAGAGGAACCACAGGACGGGAAGGGAGAGGCAGAGAAGGATCGCCCCAAGCACGGAAGGGCGGAAGACCTCTTTCAGCCTC
>JALUZX010000637.1 GCA_027011425.1 Planctomycetota bacterium | reverse complement strand
GGGAAGGAGCTGGCCGCCCGGGGCCCCAGGTCGTGGATGGCCCGGGCGGCCAGCTCCTTCCCCGTGCCGGACTCCCCCTGGATCAGGACCGTGGCGTCGCTTGAGGCCATCCGGGCGATGAGGCGGAAGACCTCGCGGATGGCGGGGCTCCTTCCCACCATTTCCCCGAGTCTTTCCTTGCCTTCCGCGGCTTCCCTCAGGGCTTCTTCCGCGGAGAGGTCCCGGAAGGTCTCCACCCCTCCGGCGATCTCCCCGTCCGGTCCCCGGAGAAGGGCCGTGCCGATCTCCACGGGGATGCGCGTCCCGTCGGCCTTGAGGATGTGGACTCTTCTTCCAGTGATGGGTTTGCCTGTGCGCAGGGTTTCTTTCAGGGGGCAAGCCGTTTCGCACACCTCGGCGCGAAGGACCTCGAAGCAGTAGGAGCCGAGAGCTTCTTCCCTGGGGACTCCCGTGATCTCCCGGGCCGCCCTGTTGAACCAGGTGATCCTGAAATCCCGGTCCACCGTGAAGATCCCTTCGGAAATGGAGTCCAGGATGACTCCGCTCCATTCGGGAGGAAGGCCTCCTTTATGGTCCCGGCCCGCCATGCTTCAAACCTCCAGGGGGCTATTTATACTTTCCCCCCTGGAAAACAGCGACCTGGAAAACCCCCGGAGGAAACAGGGGGTCGTTGATAGACTGGAATTCTCATGGTCCAGACCCTTCTGCTCACTCCCCCCCCCGCCCGGGAGGGAGGCCTCTCCTCCGGGGGGTGGAACCGCGCCCTGCCGGTCGCGGCGGTCCTGCTTCTCCTCCTCTCCCTCGCCCTCCGGGGGTGGGACCTGCCCCGGCCCTACGCGGACGGGAACTCCAAGAGCGAGGCCATCGCGGCGGAGAACTACCAGATCGCCTGGAATTTCGTGCGATACGGATACGGGCCCACCCGCTGCCTCCAGGTCATGAATCCCCAGCCCGCTCCTCCCGGGGACTGGGTCTTCTACCTGAATCACCCCTCCACCTTCACACTGCTCCAGAGCCTGGTCTTCCGGGCCGCCGGCGGGCGGAGCTTCGCCGCCGCCCGCCTTCTTCCCCTGGCGGCCTTCCTCCTCCAGCTTCTTTTCCTCTTCCGGATCGCCAGGCGCCTCCTGGGCGGGGAGTGGGGCCTGGCGGCGGGGGCCCTCTACTCCCTCTTCCCAATGACCCTCCTCTACGCCTGGCACGCCAACTACGAGCCTTTCTGTCTTCTCTCCCTCCTGGTCTTCGTGGATTCCCTCCAGGAGGGGAGGCTGGGCCGGGCCTGCCTGGCCGCTTTCCTGGGGGGGCTCTTCGATTTTCCCTCCTTTTACGGCCCCTTTCTCTTCGCGGCCGGACTGTGGGTCTTTCGTGTTCCCCGGAAACGGATCTCCGCGGCCGCGGCGTTCCGGGTTTCGCTCCTTCTCGGAGGAGCGTGCGTGGCCGCTCTGGTCCTCTTCTTCGTTCACATCTCCCTGGTTCCCCGGGACACGGGCTTTTTCGAATACTTGAAGACAATCTTCACCGCCGATCCCTCCTTCTTCGCCAGGGCGATCCATTTCACCTGGCCCGCTTTCGCCGGAAGCCAGGCCCGGTTCTTCCTGGCAGGGTTCGGGTTCACCGGGCTGGCGCTGGCGGCGGCCGGCCTGGCCGCCGGCCTCTGGAAGCCTGCGAGAGGGGGTCCCATTCCCCTTCTCCTCGCCGCGGGTCTCTTCCACCTGCTGGTCTTCCGCTACCACGCTCATGTCCACGCATTCTGGGGGATCTACCTGGCCCCGGCCTTCGCCCTCCTGGCCGGGCGGGGCTTGAAGGCCCTGGCGGGATGCCTGCCCTCGCGGAAGTGGGCGCCGGCCCTGGGGATGGGCCT
>JALUZX010000636.1 GCA_027011425.1 Planctomycetota bacterium | reverse complement strand
ACAAGGGCCAGCATGGCCCCCGTCCCCCCTCCCGCGAGAAGAACCCCTTTCCCTTCGAAAAAGATGGCGCCTGAATAGATTCGGGGCAGAGGCAAGGGCCTGGGCAGGCTCTCCCAGGAAAAGGGGGGCCAAAGATGGACCCCCCGAAGAGGGGAAAGGTCCCCGAAGACCCTGGTCTTGCCCGGCCAGGAGAGGGCCTGGATCCGGATGCCCAGACCGGCCAGGGTCGGTTCTCCTGGAACGGGAAGTTGGAACCCCACCTGCCCGGAGGTTCCGAGAAAGCCCACCCTGGTGAGCCCCAGCAAGTCCATGCCCAGGGAGAGGACTCTGGGATCGCCCGGATCCACCCAGGCCAGGGGAATGGGTCCCGGCCTGGTGGAAAAGAAGACCAGGAACCTCGTTCCCGGGTTCCCTGCCACCTCGCCCTGGAGGGCCCGGCCCAGGGCCCCGTCCCAGGCCCGAAGCCCCAGTTGGGCCCGGAGGGCTCCCGAAAGGGAGAAGACCAGGCCCAAAAGACAAGCTTTCCCGAAAAGAGACCTTTCCATCCGGGAAAGAAAGGAAAGAACGAGCTTCTTGAAAAACCCCACCTCTACCTCCAGAAAGGAAAAACGAAAAGCGGACGATTGGACCACCCCTCCCCCCGAAACCGGACAAGCCCGGGTCCGGGGGAACAGGACGCACTTGCCGGGGGAGACCTCATCACCTCGAGGGCATTCTCCTGCCTGTTTCACTCCTGAGCAGAAGAGGGCGGAAAGAGGACGCCCCCCCTGGGAAAGAAGTGGCGAAGAGACTATCTTACGTCATCCATATTTTTATAGAAAATCCCACTTCGCCCGGTTGATCCGCACGGGCGGGCGAAAAAAAGACCTTTCTCCTTTTCCCTTATGGCCCCTTCGACCGATGAAACTTCTGTCCCGATAAGAGCCTGCAACGGGAATCCCGGCTTGATTCTCGAGAAATCCCGGCTCATGGAGGCTTTTTCGGGCTTAGAATTTCAAGACCCCCTGAACCCCTGGCAGAGAGGACCCCAGGAATGAAACTTCTCCCGGCCCTTCTCGTGACCCTCACCCTTTCCGCCCCGGCCGTCCCGGCGGGGGACTTCGATTTTCTCTTCATCCACCATTCCGTCGGAAACAACTGGCTCAAGGACGGGCTGCGTTCCGCCCTGCAGAACCCCAAGCAAAACCAGCACGTCTTCCGGGTGCACGACGCCACCTACGGAGACTCCATCGGCCAGCAGACGGACGTGTGCAACTGGTACCCCAAGTTCCGGGACCGGATGAATCTTATACGCATTTTCGATTATCATCCCAACCACTACTACACCAAGCCGGGCCGCTACAACCGGATCATCATGTTCAAGTCATGTTTCCCAAACAGTGGTATTCGTTCTACGGGAACCTCCCCGGGAAACCCCACCAACTGCGCTCACACGATCTGGAACCACAAGGCGGCCTACCTGGCCTGCGCGGAAATCTTCCGAAAGTATCCCAACACCCTCTTCGTGGCGGTCACGGCGCCCCCCCTCAACCCTTCGTCGACCAACAAGGCCGACGCCGCCAGGGCCAGGGAATTTCATACCTGGCTTGCCACCACCTGGGTCCGGGACTACCGGACCAAGACGGGATTGAAAAACGTGGCCTGCTTCGACCTCTTCGACATCCTGGCCAATCCGCCTAGCCACCCAACGGAACCCAACATGCTCCGAAAAGAATACAGGAGAGGAGGCGACTCTCATCCAACCACCGCCGGAAACATCGCCCTAACAAAGGCGTTCATCCCCTTTATCAACGCGGCGGTGAACACCTGGCTCACTCCCGGAACGGGCGGTTGCCCCGGCACGGGGGGGAAGATCCCCAGCCTGATCTACAAAGGAATCCCCAAGATCGGGAACGCCTCCTTCTCCCTCTCCCTCGGTCAGGGAAGGCCCGGCGCCCCGATCCTGCTGGTGGCGGGATCCAAGTCCGCCTCCGTGGCTCTCGGGGGAGGATGCGTCCTGAAGGTCGGGTCGCCCATGCTTCCCTTCGCCTCCCTGCTCGACACCAAGGGGGGGCTCAAACTTCCCTTGCCCATCCCTTCCGACCCATCCCTGGTGGGAGGCCATGTCCATTTCCAGTTCTTCGTCTACGACCCGGCCGGCCCCATCGGCCCTGGGGTTCTGGCGGGGAGCAATGGACTGGACGTGGGCATCTTCAACTAACCCGGACCATTCACGAAGATTCAACCCCGGCCCCGGCGGCGCCGGGTTGAAGCATCCTGGAGGAGGAGACTGTGGGATTCTCCGGGATCCCGGCCGATCCCTTCTCTTTGCACAGCGACAGGAACCCAATGAATTCTCTCTTGGTAAAGGCAATCTTCCCGGCTCTGGCCCTCGCTCTCTTCGTCCCGGCGGGCAAAGCCCAGACCACGATCTACGTGGACGGCGTCCACGGATCGGATTCCAACCCCGGAACCAGCCCCTCCGCGCCGGTCAAGACCCTGGGGAAAGGGGTCTCCCTCGTGGCGGCGGGAGGCACCGTCCGCGTGGCCCCGGCCGACTACTCCGAAGCGGTGGTCGTCTCCAAGAGCCTCACCCTGCTGGGCTCGGGGCCCCAGATCACCAGGAACTCCGTGCCCGGCGGAACGGCCTTCCTGGTCAAATCCTCCCGGGTCACCCTGGCCCGGATCGGAATCTCCGTCCAGGGGAACACATCCCGGGACGCCCCCCTGGTCCTGGAGCCCGGAGCCACGAACACGGTTTTACGCAACCTTATCCTGGCAGGGGGCATGAGAGCGATCCTGGCCGGTTCCTCCCCGGACCTCCTTGTGGAAGGGTGCTTTCTTGGAGGGGGAGGGCAGGTCCACGCGATCCAGGTGACAGGGGATTCGGACCGGGTCACCATCCAGGAATGCACATTCTCAAACCTCAAGGGGAGTTCCATCCTTGCGGACCCCGGCCCCGGTTCCGTCCTGGAGGACTGGGTCCTGCGCAAATGCACATTCCTGAACCGGACGGCCCCATCCATCCCCCCCGGCGCCTGCCTGGAGATGCCCAGGGTCCGCCGCCTCCTGGTGGAAGAGTGCGATTTCTCCGGATTTCTCAACATCGCCCTCCTCTTCGAGAACCCCGCCAGGACGTCTTCCGGCACGGAACCCCCGCCGGAAGACATCACGATCCGGGGCAACACGTTCCATCGCTCCTTCGGCGGAACGACCTCCCGGGGGAAGGGGGTGATCACCGTTCGATACGGCCTCTCGCACCTGGACCTGGCGGGAAACAGGATCGAGGACGTCCGGGACGGATCGGGCGTCTACATGGAGGCGGGCCCCGGCTCATGGCAGACTTACACAAGAATCCGTATTTCTGGAAATACTATAAAAGGGCTTTCGGGGCAATTTCGGGGCAAGGTTTCCGGAACATGGGATGCCGACGCCGTAACCCTGGACGGACTCGGCGCGGGCGCATGGAGCCCGAACAACATCCTCAGGGCGAACAACTTCTCCGGCAACGCTGGCTACGGGGTCCGGAACATAGGGACCAACGCCCCGCCGGTGGACGCCAGGTGGAACTGGTGGGGCGGCCCGGGCGGGCCGTCCGGACCGGGCGGCGACGGGGTCTCGGGCAACGTGGACTCCTCCACTCCCCTCGCCTTCGAGGAAAACCTTGAAATCCGCTCATGGAAGGTCGGGGGAAGGCCTTCCGCCGTCCTGGTGGTGGACCTGGACGGCAAGGGAGGTCCGGACCTGGCGGCGGTGGACTACGAAGCGGGAAAGGTGGAAATCCTCCTGGCCGACGGGAAGGGAGGATTCCTTCCCCCGCAAACCATCCGGGTGGGAAAGACCCCCTGCCGCCTGGCGGCGGGGGATTTCGACGGGGACGGAGACAAGGACCTGGCCGTGGCCAACACCAACGACGGAACCATCTCCATCCTCACCAACACCAAAGGAACCCTGGCTGTCACATCCACCCTGCAATGCGGAATCCCCGTCATCGCCGTGGCGGCCGGAAAGGTCGGAACGGACAACAGGGACGACCTGGTGGCCGCCGTGGCCAGGACCCCCTTCCAGGCGGGGAAGACCCTCTACTTCGACCACGCAGCGGGAACACCGGCGGTCATCAAGGGCCTCTCCGACCCGGCCGACCTGGTCCTCTGGGACATGGATGGAGACGGGGACCTGGACCTGGCGGCGGCCCAGACGGGCACCCGCGCGGGGATCTACCTGGTGGCGAACCAGGGCGGGACCTTTTCCTCCTCGCCGGCAGGCCCCTTTTCCCTGGGCGTGGCATCCCCCATCCAGGTGAACCTGAACGTGGCGGACCTGGACCGGGACGGGAACCCCGACGTGATCGCCGGGGTGACTCCCATGATCTCCTTCCCCTTGAAGCCTTCGGAGGTTCGGGTGTTCTTCGGCGCCAAGGGGCTTTCCCTTCATTCCTCCACCAGGGTCTATTCGGGGAAGGGTTTTCTCAAGATCCGGGCCGGGAAATCCCTGGGCAACGGATTCACGGACCTCTTCGTCCTAGACCTGGCCGAGGGGACCCTGGCGGTTCTGGAGGACATGAACCCTACCAGCAGGACTTTCTTCAGGACCACCTGGGTCTGCCCCTCAGCCGCTCCCCGCGGCCTGGCCCTGGGGGACCTGGACGGAAACGGGGACGACGAAGCCGTGGTGACCAGCTTCTCCACCCTGGACGTCTCCGTCACTTCCTTCACAGTCCCCCCGGCGGCGATCACCTTCGGAACGGGCTGCCCCGGGGTCACGGGAACCCCCGTGATCGAGGCCCGGGGGAACCCCGTCCTGGGCAACCTCTCCTTCCGGATGGGGCTCTCTTCGGCCGCGCCTTGGACGGCCGCCATCCTCCTGGCCTCTTCCACCATGCAGGGGACCCTGGACGTCGGGCCCTGCCAGGTGGTGGTCCTGGGGTCCGCCGTCTCCAACCTGGCCGGGACCGACGGGACGGGCAAGGCCGCCCTTCCCCTTCCCATCCCCTTGGAGCCGACCCTCCTGGGAGCCACGGCCTACTTCCAATGGTTCGCCCTGGACAAGAAGGGGCTCCTGGGACCGGGTTACTACAGCTCCTCTCCGGGGCTCCGCCTGAGACTGGGCTGGTAAGAAACCGCCAACCCTTGAAAAGAAAAGCCTCCCCATGGAGGGTAGGGTCCTTGCGCGACGCGAGCCCTGGAACGACCCAGACAAGGAGGCTTGGAAATGGAAGCTTCGCTCCCCGATCTACCCCGCCCGTCCAACGAACCGGTCCTGGATTACGCCCCCGGCAGCCCCGAGAGAGCCGCCCTCCAGGCCCGCCTGAAGGAAATGCTCTCCGGGGAAGTAGAGATCCCCCTCCGTATCGGCGGGAAAAAGGTGACCACGGGAAAACTGGGCCGGTGCGTATGCCCCCACGACCACGGGCACGTGCTCGCCGCCTATCACCAGGCCGGCCCCGAGGAGGTGAAGGCCGCCGTGGAGGCGGCCGCCTCCGCGTGGAAGGAATGGTCCACCTGGCCGTGGGAGGCCCGGGCCGCCGTGCTCTACCGGGCGGCCGAACTCCTGGCCGGAAAATACAGGATGACCTTGAACGCGGCCACCATGCTGGGCCAGAGCAAGACGCCGAACCAGGCGGAAATCGACTCAGCCTGTGAATTGATCGACTTCTGGAGGTTCAACCCCTATTACGCCCAGCAGATCCTCAGGGACCAGCCTCTCTCCCCGCGGGGAGAATGGGACATCGTGGAACAGCGCCCCCTCGAGGGGTTCATTTTTGCCGTAACCCCCTTCAATTTCACTTCCATCGCGGGCAACCTCCCCACCGCCCCGGCCCTCATGGGAAATACTGTCATTTGGAAACCCGCATCCTCGGCGGTCTACGCCGCCCACTACCTGATGGACATCCTCGAGGAAGCCGGCATGCCTCCCGGGGTGATCAACATGATCCCCGGGCCGGGAAGCAAGGTGGGCCCCGTCGTCCTCAGGGATCCCGGCCTGGCCGGGATCCATTTCACCGGGTCCACGTCCACGTTCCAGTCCATGTGGAAAACCATCGGCGGGAACATCGCCTCCTACAGGAGCTACCCCAGGATCGTGGGCGAGACCGGGGGCAAAGACTTCGTCTTCGCCCACCCCTCCGCCGACAGGGACGCCCTCGTCACCGCCTTGATCCGGGGCGCCTTCGAATACCAGGGGCAGAAATGCTCCGCCGTGTCCCGCGCTTATATCCCTGAATCCGTGTGGGACGAAATCAGGGATCCCTTCTTCGACCAGGTCCAATCCCTCAGGGTGGGCGACGTCACCGACTTCACCACTTTCGTGGCGGCCGTGATCGACAAGGCGGCCTTCGACAACATCGCCGGCTACATCGAGCACGCCAGGAAGAGTTCCCGGGAAAAGATCCTGCTCGGCGGGGAATACGACGATTCCAAGGGGTATTTCGTAAAACCCACGGTGGTCCAGGCCCTGGACCCCAAGTCCAAGCTCATGTCCGAGGAGATCTTCGGCCCGGTCCTCACGGTGTATGTCTACCCGGACCGGGAGTTCGGCCGGACCCTGGAACTCTGCGACGAGACCTCTCCCTACGGGCTCACCGGAGCGGTCTTCGCCAACGACCGGGGCGCCGTCCTGGAGGCCACCCGGAAACTCCGCCACGCCGCGGGGAACTTCTACATCAACGACAAGCCCACCGGGGCCGTCGTGGGCCGCCAGCCCTTCGGGGGAAGCCGGGCGTCGGGCACCAACGACAAGGCCGGGTCCTACCTGAACCTCCTTCGCTGGGTCACGCCCAGGACCATCAAGGAAAACTTCAACCCGCCCACATCCTACGAATATCCCTACAT
>JALUZX010000635.1 GCA_027011425.1 Planctomycetota bacterium | reverse complement strand
CCCCCTCTCCTTCGCCCGAAACGCCCGCCGAATCTCCCGTGGCTCCCGGCTCCCCCGCCGGTTCCGATGCCCCCGTAGAGGACGTCCCTGTCGAAGGGGGCGTCGGAGAGTTCCCTTTCCTCATTCTCCACCGCCGACTGTTTCTTCCCCGACTTCCCGCGGTATCTCTTCCCGAGGAATCCCCTGGAGGAGGGCGCCTTCGCCGAAGGAGCGGGCCTCTTGCCGGCCAGGGCCATTTCCCGCGCCGCCTCTTTCAACTCCTTGGCTAGTTCCACGGCCCTTCGAGCCTCCTCGGCCTTGTAGCGCAACCGCCTCTCCTCCTTGCGGAGTTCCTGGGGCACTTTCCTGGTCTTGCCCCGGTAACTGAAGGTGCAGGACGCCGCGGTCCGCACCTGGATGGCGCGCCTGGCGCCGTAGAAGAATTCCTGGATCTCTTCCCAGCGCCCAGGGAAGAGCGCCAGGAGCCCCTCGTCCAGCACGGACAACGCGAGTTCCGCCTCCACGGGCCTCCCCGAGGGATCGGTCACTTTCACGCGGACGGGCATCACCCCTCCCGGCGCGCCCTCGGCCCCGGCCGGCTCCACATCCACCCGCAGCGCCTGGTTCACCAGGAAGTCCCGCGAGGCCCGGTAGAAACGGTTCCCGGCGGCCATACATACCGCAAGACGGATATTCGGGGCGTGCTTGCGCTCGAAGGTGAACTCGAAACGGCTCTCGCCCCCGGGCAGAACCTTGGCCCACCAATCCTGCACGTCCTCGGCCTCGGTCGTGAAAAGGGCCAGGTGCTTCCCGGCGCGGTTCACCACGCGCACCCGGGCCTTCTCGCCGACACGCCACCTCTCACGGTCCGTCAGGAGCCGGAGCTTCACCTTGTCCTCCGCCCCGGAGACGAAGAAAGCCGCCTCTCCGGAAACGGGATTCCCGAAGCGGTCCTCCCCGGAGGCCCGGATCACGTAGCGTCCCCCTTCCTTCGGCTCGAAGGAAACCAGGGCCTCTCCCGTCCCACCGCCGGTGGTCACTTTCTTTTCCGCCTCTTTCACCTCCGAGAGGGCCCCCCCCGGTCCTTTCACCTTCCTGTAGAGGCTCACCAGGACCTCCGCCGCCACGCCCTTGCCCAGCCGGTCCCCGGCCTCCACCTCGGCCTCCACCTCCTCCCCCTGGAGGTAGACCTCCCGGAGCACCGAGACACCAAGGGTCATTCCCACGGAAGCCACCAGCACCGGCTCGCCGCCCGAGGCGTGCCGGCCCGGGGCGTAGGCCCGGACCAGGAGCCTCAGCTCCCCGGGAATGTCCCGGGTGTCGAAGCTGTAGGAAAAACGCCCCGCCCGGTCCGTCCTTCCCCGCGCCCTGAGGGTTCCTCCCGGAACGGAGACCCGCACTTCCACGGGCTCCCCGGAAATGGGCTCCCCGTAGAACCAGCTCACCCGCACGGACCCCTTCAGGGGCTCTCCCCGCATCACCACGCGGTTCGCCGGCTCCACCTCCACCTTCACCTGGGGCACCTGGTAGCGGGCCACCTGGAAGCGGCCCGTAAAGGCCCGCCCCCCGGGAACGGCCTGCCGCGCCTCCACGCGCCACCAACCCAGGGGGGCCTCCCCGGGAAGATCGAAGACGCCCCGGACCGTCCCGAACTCCCCCGCCTCGACCCGCTTCCAGGCCACCCGCCTCCCGGAAGGCGTGTAGATCCCTAGATCGTATTCCTTCACCTTGGGGAGCACGTAGACCCCTCCCTCCACGTCCCGCAGGTAGGCCTTCACGCGCACCTTCTCCCCTGGACGGTAGGCGGGACGGTCCACCGTAACCATCCCCTTCGGCTCCAGGCCCCTGGGCGCCCCGAGCCCGGAAAGCCCCACGGTGGAGGCCCCCGACCCGTCC
>JALUZX010000634.1 GCA_027011425.1 Planctomycetota bacterium | reverse complement strand
GAAGCCCTGGTCTTTCTTTCTTTTCCCCTTCCTTCTTCTTTCCGCCTCCTTCCCCGCACCGGGAAGGGCCCAGGAGACCCTCTCCCTGGCCGGGAAGTGGCGTTTCCGCCTGCTCGCCCCGGGGGAAAAGCCCCTTGTGGGGCCAGGGGCGGACGACTCGGCCTGGCCCTCGATCCGGGTCCCCGGACACTGGGAACTCCAGGGCTTCGGCAAGGCCTGCTACGAGACCCCCAACGACGAGACAGGCCTCTACAGGCGGCGGGTGCCCCTTCCGGCCGCCTGGCAAGGAAAGCGGGTCTTCCTTAGGGCCTTCGGGATCTTCGAGGGTGTGGACATCTTTGTGAACGGAAAGAAGGCCGCCCGCCACGAGGGGGGATACACGCCATTCAGGATCGAGATCACCTCCCTGGTCCGGCCGGGAGAAAAAAACCTCCTGGCCCTGGTCGTCCAGAAGAAGATCCCCCACTACCGGATCGACAACGGCGATTTCTGGCAGCTCGGCGGAATCTACAAAAAGATCGACCTCCTGGCCCTTCCCGGCGAGGCGGCGATCCTCCGGTGCCGGTGGCGGACGCCCCCGGGCCCGGACGGCCTGGTCCCGAGCGGGCGCGTCCTGGCCCAGGCCCTGGTGGAGATCCGAAAGGCCCGGCCGGGGCGGACCCTCTCGGCCCGCCTTGAAAAAAACGGCCATTTCCTGGCCCAGGCGGCCGTTTCTCTTCCCTCGAAGCCCGGAAAGAGCTGGGTGGAGGTCTCCCTCCCGCCCGTGCCCTTCCTTCCCTGGAACGCCGAAGAGCCCAACCTCTACACGCTTACCCTCACCCTCCAGGATCCCAAGGGCGGCCCGCCCCTCCAGGAAGAGCGCCTGCCGCTCGGCTTTCGGGTCTTAGCCGTCCGGGGAGGCCGCCTCCTCCTCAACGGAAAACCCCTCACCCTCAGGGGCACGGGCACCCTGGACATCCAGCCCGACCAGGGCCGGGCCATTACCCCCGACCGTTACGCCCGGGACGTGGCCCTCATGAAGAAGGCCAACATCAACACCCTCCGCCCCGGCTGGTCCGGGACGGACTCCGCCCTCCTGGACCTGGCGGACAAAGAAGGCCTCTACATCCTGGGCGAGGCGCCCTTCAGCAACTGCCCCGTCTCCTACCTGCGGGACCCGGCCCTCTTCGGGGAATTCCTCTCCCGCGCCAGGGAGGCCGTGCTCTTCCTGGAGAATCATCCAAGCGTCATCCTCTATACCGTGGGCAACGAAAACGGCTTCCAGCCGGTCCACCACTTCCTCCTCTCCTGGATCCGGAAGGAAGACCCCACCCGCCCCGTCCTTGCGCCCAAGGGCGGCTGGGCGAGCTACAAGGAATGCGACCTGGTCTCCTTCCACTACCCGGGCAGGACCCTCCTGGAGGACATCGCCCGGATGGCCGCCAAGGAGAGGCCCAAGCCCCTGATCTTCACCGAGTTCTGCCACGGCCTCTACCGCGGCGGGGGAGGCTTCGAGTGGCTCTGGCGGGCCATGCGCTCCACCCCCCTCGTGGCGGGGGGATGCCAGTTCGCCTGGTGCGACCAGGGCCTCTACATTAAAAGAAAAGACGGCCGCGCCGTCCTGGACAGCCAAGGCCCCTACGGCACGGACGGCATGGTGAGCGCCGGCCGCGCCCCCCAGGAAGAGTATTTCCAGGTCCGCCGGGTCTACTGCCCCGTAAAAGTCCGAGAGGACCGGGTCGCCGCCCTCCAGCCCAGGATCCGCCTTACCGTAACCAATGAACACGACTTTCTCTCCCTCCGGGGCTTTCACGCCCGGGTCTCCTGGAGGAGCGGCCTGGACGGCAAGGAGCTGGCCCGGGCCCTCCTTCCCCTTCCGCCCCTTCCCCCCCATACC
>JALUZX010000633.1 GCA_027011425.1 Planctomycetota bacterium | reverse complement strand
CCCCCCTGGGACTCCCCCCCGCTCCGGCTTCCTCGAGCCTCGCCACGGCAAGGATCGCCTTTTCCCTGGAAGGGCCGGACACCATCCCGACCCTGGCCTCCCTGGGGAGAAACCTGGAGGGCAAGGACCAGGCCGGAAGAAAGACCACCTTCCTGGACTTCCGGGCCGGCCGGGGCGGGGAGAGAGGCCCCTTCATGGCCGGGGGCCTCCTCGAGAAGAAACGTCCCCCCAGGATCCGGGCCTTGGTGCCCGTAAAGATCCTTTCCGTGGACAAGAGGACGGGAAAGGTCGTGGTGGACAAGCTCGGCGCCCGCCACAGCCTGGACCCCCTGGAGACCCTGGTCCAGGAAAGCCTATCGGGCGCAAACCAGGCCCTCTTCATCCTCTCCTCCACGGACACGCCCGAAGCCAAGACGGCGGCCGTCGTCGTTCCCGGCGCCTCCCTCCTGGCCCCCGGACCGGCCCTCCTCTGGTGCGCCTACAAGCCCGGCGCCGACGACGGTTCCCTCTTCGTGAAAGTCGATCCTCCCCCCGGCCGCAAGGGAATCCTTCCCACCGCCTCCTTCGTGGTCGACTTCTTCGAGCCCGTCGCCGGAAACCGTCCCTTCTCGGGGTGGGTGATTTCCCCCGAAGAGGAAACGAGAATCGTGGAGGACCCCAAGCTCGGCACGCCCGGCCTGGTCCCGGTGAAGCTCGCGGGCCAAGGCCTCACCGCCTCGGGAGCCTGGTCCCGCCTCCGGATCACCCCCATGCTGGGCCTCTATCACCGGCAAGGCCGGGGGGAGACCTGGTTCCTTCACCTTCTCCCCGGCGGCGCCGCGGCCGTTCGCGACCTCTCGGGCAACCCCCTGGCCCAGCCCTCCTTCAAGGCCGGGTTCCGGGTCGACCCGGGCGCCCCCGACCACGACGTAGGATATATCGTCCGCCGTTTTCTCTCCCGCGACGAAGACGGAACCGACCCGAACGCATCCGCCCCCGACTGGTGGGGCGACGCCCGCCTCTCGGGAGGACTCCTGCGGGCCCGCCTTCCCCTGCGCTTCCAGGCCCGCACCGGCCCGGCCCGCCTGGCCGCCGTAACCAGGGGCGGCGAGACCTGTTCCTCTCCATTCCCCCTCTACCGGACCCCGGACTTCGACTACCTGGGCAAAGGCGGTCTCCAGGAACCCTTCCATCCCAGGGGCTCCAGGCTCCAGGCGGCCTGGCGGGAGGACGACCTTGGCCTCTCCCGGACCGATCCGGCCGACATGAACCTGGACGTCACGGGACTCTGGGTCGCGCCCTTCCGGCCTTCCACCCTGGTCAAGGAGACCCTGGACAGCCTCACCCTGGAGCTTTCCCACTGCGACGCGCGGCCCGATTTGAGGCCCATGCCCTCCTCCCCCAAGGGAAACTGCGTCCCCGACCCGGACTCCTTCCGCTCGGGTCTCTCCAGGACCTTCTCCAAGAACGTCCTGACGGATACCACGCCCGCCCGCGTCCTGGACCGGGCCTCCTGGACCCTGGACCCGGCCCGCCTCGCCCGCGACCCCTCGGGCCGCTCCTGGCTCCCCCTTCCGGCCTTCTCCAAGACCTTCACCTGGCGGGACCAGGTCCTCCGCGACCGGAACGGAGATCTTCCCCTAGGTGGGTGCGTCGATCCCTCCAGGCCAACGGCGGACGTGGAAAGCCCCTGGCTGGGCGGCGACTCCCGGTCCTCCAGCCCGGGCGTCTTCTCCGGTATCCGCCCAAGGGATTTCTCTCCCGCGGGCCTTCCCCTCCTGGCGGACTTCTTCGTCTCCCCCGACAATCCAGCCCGGTTCGGCGTATTCACAGGCGCCAACCGCTTCCGGGCGGCCTTCGTCCTCTCCCCCTGGCCTCTTCCCGGCAACGGCCTCTAC
>JALUZX010000632.1 GCA_027011425.1 Planctomycetota bacterium | reverse complement strand
GGCCCGGAGAGCATCCTACCCTGGAAAGGACAGGAGGGAGGGGAAAAAGAAGGCACAGGCCGGGAGGAAACCATGGCGGGACTTCTTTGCGGTGAAGAGAGGATTCCCGTGACGCCTCCAACGGGGGCGATCGTCCTGGAGATGGAGGACCTGGAGCCCCTGGCCGAGCCGGCGGCCGCCGTGGAGGAGGCCCTGGCCCGGCCCATCGCCTCACCCCCCCTGGGAGAGATCGCCCGGGGAAAGAGGACGGCCTGCGTGGTGGTCTCGGACATCACCCGGCCCGTGCCGAACCCGGTGATCCTCCCCCCCTTGCTGGCCACCCTGGAGCGGGCGGGAATCAGCCGGGAGGACATCACCATCCTGGTGGCCACGGGAAACCACAGGCCCAACCTTGGAGAGGAGCTGGAACGTCTCCTGGGCGCGGAAACGGCCCGGAACTACCGGGTGGTGAACAACAAGAGCCGGGAGGCGGGAGACTTCCGGGAAGTGGACCGGATCGAAGGATCCCCCGTGGAGATCCACAAGGCCTACCTGGAGGCGGATCTCAAGATCCTGACGGGGCTGGTGGAACCCCATTTCTACGCCGGCTATTCCGGCGGGGCCAAGGCCATCGTGCCGGGGATCTCCAGCTTCGAGACCATGCGGTTCATGCATTCCTTCCGGATGATCGATCATCCGGGGGTGACGAGCTGCCGCCTGGAGGGCAACCCCTTTCACCAGGCCTGTCTCCAGGTCGCGGAAAAGGTGGGCGTGGACTTCCTTCTCAACGTGGTCATCAACAGGGACCGGAAGATCGCCGGGGTCTTCGCCGGCCATTACGACAAGGCCCACCTGGAGGCCTGCGCCCTTGTGGAGCGCCATTCGGTGCGGGAGGTTCCGGGGCCGGTGGACCTGGTAGTCACATCGGGGGGCGGTTTCCCCTTGGACGCCACTTTCTACCAGGTCAGCAAGGGCCTGGTCTGCGGCGATTACATCCTGGAGGAGGGCGGCGAGATCTTCGTGGCCGCCGAGTGCCGGGAGGGCCTGGGAAGCCCGGAGTTCACGGGGATCCTCCGGACCTACCGGGACCGCAAGGAATTCGACGCCCATTTCTCCGACCCATCCCACTTCGTGGTGGACCAGTGGTGCGCCCAGAACATCTACCAGGTCCTGGACCACGCCGGGAAGGTCCACGTCTACTCCCCCAACCTGGAGAGGAAAGACCTGGAGTTCCTGGGCATGGAAAAAGTGGAAGAGCCGGCACGGGCCCTCCGGGACCTCTTCGCCCGCCACGACAGGGTCGCCCTCATCCCGGACGGCCCCTACGTCATCGGCCGGTTGGAGGGTTGAAGGGGCAGAACGATCCGGAAGGTGCTGCCTTTGCCGGCCTCGCTCTCCACCTCGATCCGCCCGCCGTGGGCCTCCACGGCCCAGCGGGCCAGGGAGAGGCCCAGGCCGGTTCCCCCCTGCTCCCGGGAACGGGAGGGGTCCACCCGGTAGAATCGGTCGAAAACACGGTCCAGATGTTCGGGTGGGATGCCAGGGCCCCGGTCCTTCACCTCAAGAAAGACTTCCTTTCCCCGCCTTCCCGTCCGGACCAGGATCTCCGTTTCCTCCGGGCTGTACTGGATGGCGTTGGCCAGGATATTGAAAAAGGCCCTGCCCAGAAGGGTGCGGTCCACCTCCACCGCGGCCAAAGCCCCCTCCTCCCCGACCCTGAGCTTCTGGCCCTTCTCCGCCGCCAGGACCTCCAGGATCGAAATATTCTCCCGGGCGATTTCGGCGAGAGAACAATCCTCTTTTTTCAAGGGAAGGGTCCCGGCGTCGGCGCGGGAGAGGGTGAGCAGGGAATCCACAAGCCTGGACATGCGCTCCACTTCTTCAAGGAGGCTCCCCAGGACCTCCCGGTACTCCGAGGAATTCCGGGCCTCCTTGAGCCCCACCTCGCCCACGCTCTTCATGACCGTTAGAGGCGTACGAAGTTCATGGGAGGCGTCGGCCGTAAAGCGCCGCAGTTCCCGGAAGGCCTTCTCCAATCTCGCGAACATCTCGTTGAAGGCCCGGGCCAGCCGGTCCAGCTCGTCCCCGGCCGTCCCCTCGGGGAGCCTCTCCGAGAGGTTCCTGGAGGTGATCCTCCGGGCCTGTTCTGTCATGGCGTCCACCGGCGCCAGTGTTTTACGGGCCAAAAGATACCCACCCACCCCCGCGAGAAGAAGGACCAGGGGAAGGGCCAGGGCCTGGACCGAGAGCAGGCCGGAAAGGGCTTCCCGGAGGTATCTCTCGGACCGTCCCACCCGGATCAACACGTAACTCCCGTCCCACCGGTCCCACTTGGAGGCGACCCTAAGGTAGCGGCCCTTCCCCAGGTAAAAGGACCTGGGGCGGAAAGCCTCGAGTTTGGCCCCCCGCGGAAGAGGCCGGCGCGCCGCCCAGGGGCTCCTGTAGAGGACCCCGCCATCCCTCGAAAAGACCTCGAGCCAACCGGCTCTTTCGCCCTCCTCGTCGTGCTCCCGGTCCTCTTCCCCCTTTCTCGCCGCCGGCGGAGCGAAGAGAAACCTTCCGTCCGGCCCGGGGACCAGGGAATCCTCGGCCCTTTCCCGGGCCTCCTGGAGCCTCCGGTCCAGCTCCCGGTAGAGGACCCTCCTGGTCACCAGGTAGACCCCTCCCCCGAAAAGAAGAAGGAACAAGAAGAGGATCCCCGTGTACCAGAGGGTCAACCGCAGGCGGATACTACTCGGCGCAATCCTCATGCCCCATCCCCCTCGAGGATGAAGCCCACCCCGCGGACGGTCCGGATCAAACTCTCCTCGGAACCGCAGTCCACTTTCTTCCTCAACCGGGAGACATAGACGTCGATCACGTTGTCCATGGGTATGGACGTGGGAGCCTCCCGCCAGACCTCCCGCACCAGCATCTCCCTGGTCACGACCCGCCCCCGGTTCCGGACCAGGAAGGCCAGGAGGTCAAATTCGCGCCTGGTAAGCTCCACGGCTTCGCCATCCACCTTGGCCCATCTGGCCGAAAGATCCACCTCCACGGGGCCCGCCCTGAGAACCCGGTGGGGTTCCCCCCCTCCCCGGCGCAGGAGGGCCCGCACCCGGGCCAGGAGTTCGGCGAAGGCGAAAGGTTTGACCAGGTAGTCGTCGGCCCCGGTATCGAGCCCCAGGACCCGGTCCTCCACGGCATCCCTGGCGGTGAGAACCAGGACCTTGCTCGGATTCCCCTCGCCGCGCATGGCCCGCAGGATTTCCAGGCCGCCCAGGCCCGGAAGCATGAGGTCCAGGATCACAAGGGCATACCCGCCTTGCCGGGCGAGATCCAGGCCACGGTCTCCTCTCAAAGCAACATCCACCCGGTATCCCTCCCCCTCGAGGCCCTTCTCCAGGGCGGACGCCACCTTAGGTTCGTCCTCCACAAGGAGGAGGGAGGGACCGGGCCCCAGCCCGCTTTCTCTTTCACCGCCCATGGAAGGTAACCGGAACCTTTCACAAACCTTAACAACTCCCTCCTCATCCGGAGGAGAGGAAGAATGGGCCGGCCTTCCGGGACCGGGCCCTGAAGAAGGATTATAGGCGCCTACACCCGGCCGTCCACGGGGCCCCCGATTCGAGCGAATCGAGCCTTCCGCTGAATCAGTGGGGCGAGGACGGGCCCAAAAGGGAGAAGAAACGGTGAGCCGGGAACGGAGGGCTCGGGAGCCGGCCGAGGTCCGCCCTATCCCTCTCTCTTCAGGAGCACCTCCCTTTCGTAGGTTTCCACTTCTTCCGCCAGGGCCTCGCCGAAGGGAACGCCCTTTTCCAGGCAGAAGTATCGCCAGACCGCGCCGGAGGGAAGTTCCTTCCATGACTCCCGGAGAGCCAGGAGCCCGAACCGGTCGCCCTCCTCCTCCCTTTCCCGCATCTTCTCCACCGGTTCCAGGAGGGCCGAAAGCAGGGCCTTCTGGACGGCCCGGGCGCCAAGCACGAGAGCGCCCACCCGGTTCAGCCCGGCGTCGAAGAAGTCCAGGGCCCAGTGGATCCGGTCCAGGGCCCCGGCCCGGACCGCCTCGCAGGCCGTCTCCTCCAGGGCGTCCTCCAGGATCACCACGTGGTCGCTGTCCCACCGGATGCCCCGGCTCAGGTGGAGGAGAAGCTCCGGGAAAAAAAGCAGGAGGGAGGAAACCTTGTCCGCCACCGATTCGGTCGGATGGAAATGCCCCGTGTCCAGGCAGGGAAAGATCCCCCGCTCCATGGCGTAGAGAAGGTAGAACTCGTGGGAGCCGGCCGTGAAGGCCTCCGTCCCGATTCCGAAGAGCTTGGACTCCACGGAATCCCTCAATTCCCCCGGGTCGAACCTCTCCGCATAAATCCGGTCTAGTGATTCAAAGAGGCGCTCCCTGGAACGGAACCGCAAGGTGGTGAGATCCTTGGTTCCGTCGGGAATCCACAGGTTGTGCAGGCAGGTCTCCCCCAGCTCCCTCCCCATCCAGGCGCCCACCTCCCGGGCCCGGCGCACGTGTTCCACCCAGAAGGACCGGATCCCCTCGTCGGGGGAGGCCAGGGTGAACCCGGCCTCCGCCTTGGGGTGGGCGAAACAGGTGGCGTTGAAATCCAGGCCCGCCCCCGCGGACCGGGCCCAGTCCACCCATCCCTGAAAATGCTCCGGGGCGATCCGGTCCCTGTCCGCCCCTTTGCCGAACTCGCCGTACATGGCGTGGAGGTTGACCCGGTGCCTTCCCGGAACCAGGGAAAGGGCCTTGGAAAGATCCGCCCTCAACTCTTCCGGGTTCCTCGGCCTTCCCGGACGGGAACCCGTCACCTGGAGGCCCCCGCCGGGGCCCCCTTCCCTTCCCTCGAAGCCACCCACGTCGTCGGCCTGCCAGCAGGGAAGGGAGAGGGAGACTCCCTCCAGGGCTTTCAGGGCACGGTCCGTGTCCACGCCCAGCTCCGCGAAGACCTCCCGGGCCCGCTCGTAGTCTTTCCGCGCCCTACTCTCCAGGTCCGTCATATCCCCTCCACCTTTTCCAGAAACTCCCTGTAGCGCCCGAGGGCCTTATCCCATCCTTCCCTCTCGCCGGGCTCGAAGGGGACCAGGGGGAAGGAGGCCCGAACCACCTTCCGGATCTCCTCCAGGTCCTTCACCGCCCCCAAGGCCATGGCCTGGACAAGGAGGTTCCCGATGGAAGTGGCCTCGAAGGGCCCCGCCTCCACGGGCAGGCCCGTGGCGTCGGCGGTGAACCGGCAGAGAAGCTCGTTCCTGGCGCCGCCCCCCACCAGGTGGAGCTTGGAAAGCTTCCGCCCCAGGACCTTCTCCAACCCTTCCAGGACCAACCTGTATTTGAGGGCCAGGCTCTCAAGGATGATCCGGACCACCCCGCCCCGGTAGGAAGGGGCCTCCTGGCCCGTCCTCCCGCAGAACTCCCGGATGGCCCCGGGCATGTCCGGAGGGTTGAGGAAACCCTCCCAGTCCGGGTCCAGGAAGGCCTGGAAGGGCTCGGCCAGGCGGGCCTCCCCGACGAGTTTCTCGTAAGGCGGGTCGCCCCAGGCCCGGCGGCACTCCTGGAGGAGCCAGAGGCCTGAGACGTTTTTCAAGAAGCGGATCTTTCCCCCCACGCCGCCCTCGTTGGTGAAGTTCATACGGAAAGCCGCGTCCGAGAGCAGGGGTTCGTCCAGCTCCACGCCGATCAGCGACCAGGTGCCGCAACTGATGTAGGCCCAGTCTTTTCCTTCCGCGGGAACGGCCGCCACGGCGGCGGCCGTGTCGTGGCCCGCTCCCGCCACCACAGAGACCCCCTCCAGGCCCGTCTCCCTCACCAGGTCCTCCGCCAAGGGTCCCAGGACCCGGCCCGGCTCCCCCACATCTCCCAGGAGGCCGGGAGGGAGGCCCAGGATCTCCACGAGTTCAGGGTCCCACTTCCCGAGGGTGGGATTGAAGACCTGGCTCGTGCTTGCGATGGTCCGCTCGGAGCGCATCACCCCGGAGAGAAAGTAGGACAAGGCCTCGGGCATCATGAGCAAGGTCCGGGCGGCTTCCAGGACGGGCGATTTCTCCCGGACCATGGCATAGAGCTGGAAGAGGGTGTTGATCGCCATGGTCTGGATGCCCGTCTTCTCGTAGACCCGGCGGGGGGGAATCTTCTTGAAGAACTCCTCGGGCATCCCCTGGGTCCGCAGGTCCCGGTAGGCGAAGGGAAGGCCCAGCAGGCTTCCGTCCCGGGCGAAGAGGCAGAAGTCCACGCCCCAGGTATCCACGGCCACCCCAAGGGGCGGACCTTCCGGGTCGCTCCCGGCCCGCGCCAGGGCGTCCCGGAGCTTTTCGTAGAGAGAGTAGATGTTCCAGTAATGGTGGCCCCGCAGGCGGAGCATGGCGTTGGGGAAACGGGAGACCTCCCGGGTCCGGAGCATCCCCTCCCGGAGGGTTCCGAGAATGGCCCGACCGCTTCCGGCTCCCAGGTCGAAGGCCAGGAATCGCATCTGGTCCGTCATGGCATCCTTTCCTCGAGGTCTCCACTTCCCCCCTTTCTTGAAACCGGGAGGAAGGATGAGATTACACCGGCGGAAGCTTTTCCGCCCCGCCCAATCCCGGCCCTGCCCAGAGTCAACGCCGGACCCACAGGGCCAAGGCCCTCCTGCGGAAAGTTCTCCTCCTGTCCGGAAGGGCCCGGGCGCCCCGGCGGAGGACTTCCTCCAGAAAAGTCCTGAGCAGGGACCGGGAGAGCCGGGACCGGAGGCGCCCCGCCGCCTGGAGGGCCGCCCATGCCCTCTCCCTGTGGGTGCGGATGGCCCGGACCTTCTCCAGGACGTTCCCGGGATCCCCGCCGGCCCCCAGGGAGGCGCGGAACTCCCGGAGGGCCCCTGCCAGCCCGCTGGGGGGAAGGGTCTTCACC
>JALUZX010000631.1 GCA_027011425.1 Planctomycetota bacterium | reverse complement strand
AGGGAGGAAAGGAAGGAACGGAAGTCCCTGAAACGCGGGCCCGCCGGGTTTCAGGGACTTCCGTTCCTTCCTTTCCTCCCTCCCCAAGGGCAGGCCCTTCTGTTTCTGGTTCGGCAGCTACGACCCCCACAGGGGATACAAGAAAGGCTCCGGCCTGGCCTCGGGGATGAAACTCGAAGACGTCCGGGTCCCTCCCTTCCTGCCCGATGTTCCCGAGGTCAGGAGCGACATCCTGGACTACTACTTCGAGGCCCAGCGTTTCGACCGGGAAATCGGGGAATTGCTCGATCTCCTCGAAGAGAGGGGAATGCTCGAGGATACCCTGGTGGTCATGACCAGCGACAACGGCATGCCTTTTCCCCGGTGCAAGTGCAACCTCTACGATTACGGCACGCGAATGCCCTTGGCCGTGCGCTGGGGTTCCAGGGTGAAAGGAGGCCGGAGGGTGGACGATTTCATCCAGTTCATCGATTTCGCCCCCACCTTCCTGGAGGCCGCCGGTATTCCCATTCCTCCGGAAATGACGGGCCGTTCCTTCCTGGACATCCTGCTTTCCGGCCGGTCCGGGCGCGTGGACCCCGGGAGAGACCGGGCCTTCACCGGCCTGGAGCGCCACACCGTGTGCCGCCCCGGCATGGTCGGCTACCCGCGGAGGGCCGTCCGCACCGAACGGTTCCTCTACATCCGGAACTTCCACCCCGAGCGCTGGCCCGCCGGGAACCCGCCGGCCTTTTACGACGTGGATCCCTCCCCAACGAAGAAATACATGCTCGAGCACCGCCGGGACCCCGGCGTGCAAAGACTCTTCGACCTGGCCTTCGGGAAACGTCCCGCCCAGGAGATCTACGACCTGGAGAAGGACCCCTTCCAGGTGCACAACCTGGCAGGCGACCCTGCTTACGCCGAGGCGAAAAAAGGCCTCGCCGGCATGGTTTCCTCGTGGATGGAGAGAATCGGGGACCCAAGGCTTGGGGGAGACGTGGAGATGTGGAGGAGGAGGCCCTACACAAGGAGGCGCGCGAGAAGGAAGAAACCGAAAAAGCGCTCCCGATGACCGTTCCCTCCTATGTCCAACTCCACCGCTCGGGTGAACTCGAGAAAAGGGCGAAGAAGGCCCTGGAGGCGCTCTCCGCCTGCCGGCTCTGCGGGAGGCGGTGCGGGGTGAACCGCCTGGAGGAGTGGGGGGAGGCCGGGTGCCGGACGGGGAGGTTCGCCAAGGTGGCCTCCTTCGGTCCCCATCACGGCGAGGAGTCCCCCATCCGGGGAAGGCGGGGGTCGGGGACCATCTTTTTCGCCGCCTGCAACATGGCCTGCGTCTATTGCCAGAACTGGGAACTGAGCCGGCTGGACCGGGGGGTGGAGACGAAGCCGGGGGAACTTGCGGAGATGATGCTGGCCCTCCAGGAGATGGGATGCCACAACATCAACCTGGTGAGTCCCACCCACGTCCTTCCCCAGGTCCTGGAGGCCCTGGTCCCGGCCGCGGAAAGAGGACTGGAGCTCCCCCTCGTCTGGAACACGGGAGGATACGACTCTATGGAAGCCCTGGCCCTTCTGGACGGGGTGGTGGACATCTACATGCCCGACGCCAAATACGGGGACAGCCAAATCGCCCTCGAACTCTCGGGCGTCCGGAATTACGTGGGAGTGAACCGGGCCGCCCTCCTGGAGATGCGCCGCCAGGCGGGAGACCTGGAGACGGACGAAGAGGGCGTGGCCCGAAGAGGTCTCCTGGTGCGCCACCTGGTCCTCCCGGGCGGCCTTTCGGGAAGCAAGGAGGCGCTCCGCTTCCTGGCCGGGTCCGTCTCCCCCAGGACGGCGGTCAACGTGATGGACCAGTACCACCCGGCCTTCGAAGCCTCCAAGCGCCCGCCCCTGGAC
>JALUZX010000630.1 GCA_027011425.1 Planctomycetota bacterium | reverse complement strand
TCCCCAACATGTGCAGGGGCCGCAGGAGAGACGGAGAATAGCAACGTCCCGACGGTCGTGCATGAGGGTATCCCTGCAGGCGCATCCCCCCTCCTTCTCGAATTCTCCCGATTTTCGTGAAGAGCACGCCGGAGGGACGGAGCGAAGCAACGTCCCGAACGTCGTGCATGATGGTATCCCTGCAGGCGCATCCCCCCTCCTTCTCGAATTCTCCCGATTTTCGTGAAGAGCACGCCGGAGGGACGGAGCGAAGCGACGTCCCGAACGTCGTGCATGATGGTATCCCTGCAGGCGCATCCCCCCTCCTTCTCGAATTCTCCCGATTTTCGTGAAGAGCACGCCGGAGGGACGGAGCGAAGCAACGTCCCGACAGTCGTGCATGAGGGTATCCCTGCAGGCGCATCCCCCCTCCTTCTCGAATTCTCCCGATTTTCGTGAAGAGCACGCCGGAGGGACGGAGCGAAGCGACGTCCCGAACGTCGTGCATGGATCACCCACGAGCCTGGGATCCTTCGAAAAGTTCAGGATCCTTCTTGTCCGACGTTCGCATGGGTCGCCTCCGGCGACCCATGCTCCGGCGGACTCCTCACGTGAAAAGAGGTAAAACTCCGGGGACCAATGCTCCGCCGGCCTTAGGGGGATTTCACCAGGGCCGCGGCGGCCCGGGCGAAGAGCCGGGCCGCCGATTCGGCTCCCACCAGGCCCGGGTCCGCCCGGTCGTCCAGGTTCCCGAGCCATACGCAGATCACGTATCTACCGGCGGACCCCACGGTCCAGGCGTCCCTCCTGTTGGAGGAGGTCCCGGTCTTCCAGGCCGCCGCCCCGGGAGGAAGGAGCCCGTAGTCGGGAGACCCCGAGGAAAGGGCCTCCAGGACCATCTTCCTGGCATCCCAGGAGACGGAGAGCCGGGAGGCGGGATCGCAGAAATGAACCCACGCCCGGGCCAGGGCCAGGGGCGTGACAGACTCTGTCCCCAGGGCCAGGTCCAGGTGGAGGGGCCCGCCCCTCGACCGGAGTCCGACCTCCCGGAGAAAGTCCCGGAACCGGTCCACCCCCAGGACCCTGAGGAGCCGGAGGGCGGGAAGGTTCCTGGAGCAGGCCAGGGCCGCTCCGGCCCGGACGGCCCCTAGAAAACGCTTGTCGAAATTGGCGGGGACATAGTTCCCGATCCGCAGGGGAGTATCCGGTAAAAGGCCGTCGGGGCCCGCGATCCCCTCCTGGAAGGCCAGGGCGTAGAGGAAGGGTTTCCACGTGCTCCCCGCCGGCCGCCCGCAAAGGCAGGCGTTCAAGGGGATCCGGGAAAAGTCCCTGGATCCCACCATGGCCCGGATCTCCCCGCTCCCCTTCTCCAGCACCACCAGGGCCAGGCCGTCCACGCCGGGGCCCCGAAAGGCCCGGACCGCCGCCTCCATCTTCTTCTGGACCCCCAGGTCCAGCCCGGTCCGCACCACCCGCCCCCGGCGGAGGCGGAGGATCATGTCGCAAAAATGGGGCGCCAGAAACGGCCAGGGGTGGACCTCGGCCCCCAGGGGGGAAGCCTTTTCCCGGCGCCGCTCCTCCTCGCCCAGGTATCCTTTTTTCCGCATCCGATCCAGGATCCGGTCCCGGAAGAAGCGGAGAAGGCGGGGGTTCCTGTCCGGCCTCCGGCGGGTCGGCGCCGGCAGCATGGCCACAAGCGCCGCCGCCTCGGCCGGCGCCAGGGCGGAGGCGCCCTTTCCGAACCAGTATCTCGAAGCCGCCTCGAATCCCCTCAAGGTCCCCCCAAGGGGGACATAATTCAGGTAGAACTCCAGGATCTTCTCCTTGGAGAAGATCCTCTCCAGCTCACGCGCTCTGAAGACCTCCCTGGCCTTCCTCCAAAGACGCGGCCCGCCGGGTTCCACGATCC
>JALUZX010000629.1 GCA_027011425.1 Planctomycetota bacterium | reverse complement strand
TCCCGGAATCTCCTGCTCCATGGAAAGACCCTGGTGATCCCGGCGGGAGGGTCCGTGGTCTGGCTCGAGGACCAGGGAAAGGCCCCGCGCCTTCTCGGGGTCTACGCGCCCCGGGAGAGCCCCTCCACTCTGGGGATCAGCATGGACGCCCGGGGGCGGGTCTACAGGCAGTGGTATCGCCGGGACAACACGGGGAGCCTGGAGGTCCTCACCCTCCGGGGACGCAAGCTCCGGCGGCAGGTGGTGAAAGGGACCCGGACCAGCTACAAGAGCCGCCGTGGAATGGGGTTTTCCGGCCCAGCCCTCCGGGGGGATTGGATCTACCGGTGCAGGCCCGAGCAGGGTTTCGGGCTTTGCCGTTACGGTCCGGACGGCGCCGAGGAGGCCCTTGCGCCGGACATGGCTCTGGCCCCGCCGGTGCTTGCAGGAGACCGCCTGGTCTACGGCGACCTCTCCGGAAGAATCCACGTCCTCCCCATTTCGGGGAAGGGGAAACCCTGGACCTTCGCCACACCCTTCGAAAAGGCCGTGACGGCCCCGCCCGCCGTCTTCGACGGGAAGGTGGCCTTCGGTTGCGAAGACGGATATCTCTACGTGCTGGCCCCGGGAGGGAAAGCGGAACTCCCACGAAAAGAACCGGACCTGGAGAGGATCCGGTCTCCCCTGGGAGGGGGGAAGGCCGGGGCCCGGTGGGACTGGTTCACCCATTACGGGAATTACGCCAACACCAATTGCCGCGCCCAGGGCCTGGAGCCCCCCTTCAAGCTCAAGTGGATCCGGCGGTTTTCAGGGACGGTGAAACAGTTCTCCGTCTGCGGCGGCGGAAGGATGTACACCCACACGGCCGAGGGAATCGTCTTCGCCTTGGAGGAGGAAACGGGGAGACTTCTCTGGAGGCGGGCCTTCCCGGGGGTGCACGTCTCCTACACCACCCCTCTCTACGAGGGGGGAAGGCTCTACCTCCCCCAGGCGGGCCTGGACGGGGGGCGGCTCCGCTGCCTGGACGCCGCCACGGGAAAGACGATCTGGGAGGTTCCCTTCACGGGATCGCCGAGCTGGAACCGCCAGCAGCCCCCCATCGTCTACAAGGGGCTCGTCTTCTATCTCTTCAGCTCGGGGCGGTATAAGCCGGACAGGTGGCTTTTCGAACACCAGAGCACTTTCGGGTTTCCCAAGGATCAGAAGCCGATCCTCCGGGCCTGGCGTGCGGCGGACGGGAAGCCCGCCTGGAGCCTGGACTTCTCCAAGTACGGCGCCGGGGGGGACGACGCGGGCATGTGCCTGTTGGAGGGCGTTCTCTACTATTCCTGTTATTTCGGGAGCGGTCCGAACCCGGGGGTCACGGCGGCGGTGGAACCGGCGGCGGGGAAGGTCCTCTGGGTGGACACCAGGCACGCCCTCCACGCGGGATGCGCCCTCTCGGGGGGGGATGGCCGGCTCTACCTGGGGGGATACAACCCGGTCGAGAGGCATGGGAAGACCGGCCGGGGGATCAACCGGATCTGGTGCCTGGACGCGAAGACGGGGGCCCTGGTCTGGAAATCGGATCCAGTCTATACGGCCACCCAGGTGGTGACGGTGCTTGGGGACAGGCTCTTCACCCACGCCCAGTACAGGGATAGTTATTTCCTGGATCGGGCCACGGGGAAGATCCTTTTCGCCGTCAACTACGGCTACAGGTGCACGAGGTTCACGGCCTCCCCGCCCTTCCTTCTCGGGGCCAACATGGACATCTACCGCCTCGGGGAAAAGGGGATGACCCTGGTCTCCACCGGCCCCGCCCTGGACGTGCTTCTTTGCGTGGGGGCCTTCCCCTCCAACGGAAGGATCTTTTTCACAACCAACGGGGGGGGGCTCCAGTGCTCCCTGGTGGGGGGGGAAGAGGCGAAAAGG
>JALUZX010000628.1 GCA_027011425.1 Planctomycetota bacterium | reverse complement strand
GATAGGAGGGGGGAAGGCCGCCCCGAAAAAAGCCTTCCCCGGCCCCCCGAAAAGGGGGCAAAAAAACAAGATGGCCGAACCCCAGGGTTACCTTTCCAGGAAATGAACCGGTCCATGGAGAATGCAGTAGAAATCCAAAATCTGGGCAAGGAGTACCGGCTCTACGGGAATCCCTACCACCGGCTCCTGGAAAGCCTCACCCTGGGGAAGAAGAAATACCACCGCTCCCTCTGGGCCCTCCGGGACATCAGCATCGATGTTCCGAAAGGGTCCACCTTCGGCCTGGTGGGGGAAAACGGCGCAGGCAAGTCCACCCTCCTCAAGATCCTCTCGGGGACGACATTCCCCACGGTGGGAGGGTTCCGGGTCCAAGGCAAAGTGGCGAGCCTGCTGGAACTGGGGGCCGGGTTCCACAAGGACTTCAGCGGCAGGGCCAACATCTTCATGAACGCCGCCATGATGGGCTTCTCCCGCCGGGAGATGGAGCGGAACTTCCAGGAGATCCTGGAATTCTCGGGGCTCCAGGACTTCATCGACGCGCCCTTGCGCACCTACAGCTCGGGCATGGTCTGCCGGCTGGGCTTCTCCGTGGCCATCTCGGTGGACCCGGACGTGCTCATCCTGGACGAGATCCTCTCGGTGGGGGACATGGAGTTCCAGAAGCGGTGCGTAGACAAGATCTGGAGCTTCAAGAAACAGGGAAAGACCATCCTCTTCTGCTCCCACTCCCTCTACGACATCCGCCAGCTCTGCGACGAGGCGGCCTGGCTCAAGAACGGGCGTATCCGGGAAATCGGGAACGCCATGATGGTCACCAACGACTACGCCACCTACGAAAAGCAGCTCATCGGCAGGGAGATGGACGTCCTCTCCCAGCTCCCCGGCCGCCCGGCGGAGGAAGAGAACCGGCCCAGGATCGACGGAATCCGCACGGTGGACCCCGCCACGGGGGAGCCCCTCCAGGAGGTCCGTCCCGGCGCCGCCGTGCAGGTGGTGGTGGACTTCTCCAACCCGGGCCCTCCCCGGGAGGTCTCCCTGGGCGTGGGGTTCACCCGAACGGACACCACCCTTTGCTTCGCCTTCTCCACAGCCTGGGAAGGCCTGAAGGTGGAAAAGAGCGCCGGGAGGATCGTCCTGGACATCCCCCGCCTGGACCTGCTGGCCGGGGAATTCGTGGTCTTCGCCTGGCTCGTGGACCCGGAGGAGAAGATCCGCTTCGACCAGGCCGTCCAGGAGAAGAACCTGGTGGTTCGGAACGTGGGCAAGGAGGTGGGCCTCATCCTCCAGGACCACCAGTGGGAAGTGGAGGAGACGGCCTGATTCCCTTTGTCGCCTCCCCTCCCACCCCGTAGAATCCTCATTTTTCCCCTTCTTTCCCGGGACAAACCGGGAAAGAGGCCCCTTCCGGGAGGGGTTCCATAGGTTTCGCCCTGTGTCCCCCAAGAGCCGCCTCTGGCGGCGGTTCCCACGCGAAGTAGTCCCAGCCAGCGGGTGGAGGAAATGGCCACGCTCATCGTCGTCCTCGTCGTCCTGGCCCTGCTCTCGGGCATCGCCTTTCTTGCTTCCAAGAACTACAAGAAGGTGGGCCCCAACCAGGTCCTCATCATCTACGGGCTCAAGAAACGGACCCTCACCAAGCCCGACGGCACGACCGTCACGGTGGGGTACCGGACCTGCGTGGGCGGAGGCACCCTGGTCCTCCCCTTCCTGGAGCGGGCAGAGACCCTGAACCTGGAGGTGGTGACCGTGCCCGTCCGCACCCCGGAGGTCCTCTCCGCCCGGGGGGTCCCGCTCATCGCCGAGGCCCTGGCCCAGGTGAAGATCCAGACCGACGAGGGCTCCATCCACGCCGCGGCGGAGCAGTTCCTGGGCAAGGGGGCCGACTACATCCGGGAGGTGGCCCATACCGTGCTGGAGGGCTACATGCGGGCCGCCATCGGCAAGATGACGGTGGAGGAGATCTACCAGAACCGGGACGACTTCGCCCGGAAGGTCCTGGAGCCCGCCTCGGAGGACCTGAAGCGCATGGGCCTCACCATCCTCTCCTTCTCCCTCAAGGACCTCACCGACAGCCAGGGCTACCTGGACGCCCTGGGCCGCCCGGAAGTGGCCCGGGTCAAGGCGGAGGCCGAGGTGGCCCAGGCCGAGGCCGACAGGGACGCCACGATCAAGGCCTCGGAAGCCCGCAAGCAGGGGGACAAGGCGCGCATCCAGGCGGAGGCCGAGATCGCCGCCTTCCGCCTGGAGATCGAGGGGAAGAAGGCGGAGAACCAGGCCAAGGTCAACCGGGTCAAGGCCCAGACGGACCTGGCCTACGACCTGGAGCGCTACAACCTGGAACTCGAAGTCCGCCGGGCCGAATACGATGTCCGGATCGCCGAGAAGGAAAAGGCCATCGAGCTGCAGGAGAAGGAAATCCTCCGCAAAGAAAAAGAGCTGGAGGCCACGGTCAAAAAGATCGCCGACGCCCGCAAATACCAGGCCCAGGCCGAGGCCCAGGCCGAGGCGGCCCGGATCAAGGAGGAGGCCAAGGCCAAGGCGGAGGCCCGGAGGCTGGAAGGGGAGTCCGAGGCCCTTCGGGCGGAGGCCCTCGGAAAGGCCGAGGCCAAGGCGGCGAGCGAGAAGCTCAAGGCCCTGGCCTCCCAGCCCGAGACGGCCCTGGCCCAGATGCTCTTCCAGGCCATGCCCGAACTCGCCCGCTCCGTCTCGGAGCCCCTCTCCAAGGTGGACAAGATCGTCATGGTGGGCGGTTCCGGCGCGGGCGGCCCCTCGGCGCTCACCGGGCAGGTGGCCTCAGTCCTTGCCCAACTTCCGGAGGTGGTCAAGGCCCTGGCGGGCGTTGACATCAAGGAAGTGCTCCAGCGGAAATTCGGCTCCAAGAAAGAAGAAGAGGAAGACCGGGAGTAGGCCCGGGATCCTGAAACCCCCGGGAGAGGAAGGCGAAGGTGTTTTCCGATCGAGTCAAGCGCGTCGGCGCCTCGGCCACACTGAAGATCTCCGCCAAGGCCAAGGCCATGCGGGCCCAGGGGATCGACGTCATCGATCTCAGCGTGGGCGAGCCCGACTTTCCCACGCCCCGCAACGTCAAGGAGGCGGGCCGCCGGGCCATCGACGCCGACAAGACCAGGTATACCCTCAACCAGGGGACCGTGGAACTCCGCGAGGCGGCCGCAGCCTGGCTCCGCCGCGAGCACGGGCTCCATTACGGCATCCGGGAGATCCTGGTCTCCACGGGGGCCAAGCAGTCCCTCTTCAACCTGGTGATGGCCCTGGTGGACGAGGGGGACGAGGTGATCATCCCCTCCCCCTACTGGGTCTCCTACCCGGAGATGGTGGAGCTTGCCGGCGGGACCCCGGTGATCCTCGCCACCCGCGAGGAGGACGGGTTCCGGGTGGACCCGGAACGACTCCGGGCGGCGATCACCCCCTCCACCAGGCTCCTTCTCCTCAACAACCCCTCCAACCCGACGGGCTCGGCCTACACCAGGGACCAGCTCGAGGCCCTGGCCCGGGTGGTGGTGGAAGAGGACATCCTGGCGGCGGCCGACGAGATCTACAGCCAACTCGTTTACGACGATTTCCGGTTCACGAGTTTCGCCTCCCTGGGCGAGGAAGTCCGCCGGCGGACGGTGGTGATCAACGGCGTCTCCAAGGCCTTCGCCATGACGGGCTGGCGGCTTGGATTCGCCGCCGGCCCCGAGCCGGTCATCGCCGCCATGGCCAAGATCCAGGGACACGTCACATCCAACGCTTCCTCCATCTCCCAGGAGGCCGCCCGTGAGGCCCTCTCGGGCCCCCAGTTCGAGGTGCGCAGGATGGCCATGGAGTTCAGCCGCCGCCGCAACTACCTCCACCAGAGGATCGCATCCCTTCCGGGCGTGTCCTGCCACCGGCCGGAAGGGGCCTTCTACCTCTTCCCCAACGTCTCCGCCTATTACGACCTGGAGTACGAAGGCGTGCCCATGCGCAACTCCTACGGCCTGGCCTACTTCCTCCTCAAGGAGGCGGCCGTGGCGGTCGTGCCGGGGGACGCCTTCGGCGCCGACGACCACATCCGCCTCTCCTATGCAACTTCCATGGAGAACCTCTCGGCGGCGGCGGACCGGATCTCCGCCGCCCTGGGCAAGCTGAAACCGGCCCGCAAGGTCCGCAAAGCCGCCCTCCGCAACATCCGCACCCGCTCGAGGAAACCCGTCCCCCTGGAGATCCAGCCCGGCGCCGAGCGGCGCAACGCCCTGGTGGCCGAGGTGGAGAGCTTCCTTCCCTTCGACCACTACCACGAGTGGAACGCAAACGTGGCGGGACTCGTGATCCAGCTTCGGACCAACCTCCCCCACCTGTGCGAACTCTTCACGGAGAACTTCTTTCCCGCCGAGTTGGAGGCGGACATCGAGCCCCACGCCGTAATCTACGCCGTGGAAGGGGTCAAAGGCCGCGAGCCCCACGCCTACTACGACCCCGAGACGCGGACGGCCCTTCTGGTCAACTGCGACGACTACGCCAGGCTCCGCACCCTGGCGCTGGGGACGGCGGCCGACATCAGCGGAAGGCTCGGCGACGCCCATGCGGTCAGAGGGATGAGCCTCGACCTGGACGGCAAGGGACTGCTCCTGCTCGGGCCCGCGGGGGTGATGAAGACGGAACTCACCTTCGGGCTCCTCCGGGAAAAGGGCGTGAGGCTCCACGGCATCGACCTCTCCTTCCTGCACTACGGCGGAGGCGCGGCCACGGCGGACATGCCCGAGCGGAAGATCTTCCTTCCCGCCAGGACGGTGAAGACCGTTCCCTCCCTGGAAGACCCCGTCGCCAGGAGCCTCTGCCTCAATGTGGTCACCCGGCGCGAGGACTGCCGGAACACATCCTGCGAACTCGCCGGGGACTGCCTCCTGGAGAAGGGCGCCCCCTACTGCCTCTTCGCCTCCAAGGACTCCCACGCCCTCCTCGATCCCTTCTGGATCGGGGGAAGCGAAAAATACGCGAGGCGGACCAACATCCGGTGGACCGTGCTCCTCTCCCCGGAGAGCGGGACGGGCTCCCCCGAACCCATCAAGCCGGACGAAGCGGTCCGGACACTGGAATCCCTCTCCACCACCACCGGCGCAGGGGGACACCCCTTCCTGAATCCCCACATCCTGGACGCCGGCGAGGACAGGCTCTCCTTCCAGAGGCGGAGTTATCTGCGCCTCTTCGACCTGTCGGAACCCTTCCTCTTCAGGGTGGGCGGAACGGGTCTTCCCGCCGCCCTGGACCAGCTGAAACGACTCGCGGGAATTTCCTGAGGTGCTTGCCCGATGAGGACCGACATCTACGACCTGGCCGCTTACGACCGCTTCGCCGGGGCCCTGCGGGACCTGGAAAGACGCAGGAACATCCAGACCTTGACCCTGGAGGAGATCGAGCCCCTGGCCGAACAGACGGCCTTCCACACCAAGAACGGCTCCCTGGTCTGGCGATCCTGCGTCTCCAGCCGGATCGCGCCCAAGACGGTCTACCTGGGACCCGAGAAGGTCCGCCTTCCCAACCCGACGCCCTTGCAGGAGTCCATCATCCAGGACGCGCCCAAGACCTTCGAAAAGGTCCTCCACCTCCTGGAGACCCTCCCCTTCATCCACCTGCGGCGCCGGATGGGGGACAACGAGAGGTTCAACCCCGACTGCAACCTCTTCGTGTCCACGGCCGACCCCAAGAACGCCAGGCTGGCCTTCATGTGGGGGAACACCATGGCGCCCCCCTCCCGGAAGCGCCCCGGGCCCGGATTCACGCTGATCCATATCCCCGAGGAGCACCACATGGACCAGAAGGTCCTCATGCTCCCCGAACACGGGATCACCGTGGTTCTCGGAAGCGACTACATGGGTGAGGACAAGAAAGGCTTCCTCCGCCAGGCCATGTATACGGCGAGTGGCATGGGGATGCTCGGCCTCCACGCAGGCTCCAAGGTAGTCACCGCCAAGGACGCCGCCACGGGCCGGCTCAAGCGCTGGGGCTGCCTGATCTTCGGGCTTACGGCCACGGGAAAATCCACCTGGTCCTGCCACCAGCTCCACATGGACTACGCCGCCGGCGAGCGGACCGAGGTGGCCCAGGACGACATCGTCTTCCTCTCCCCCGACGGCTCCGCCCTGGGCTCCGAGGCGGGCTTCTACGTGAAGACCGACGTGGTCCCCGAGCAGCAGGAGGCCATGTACCACGCCCTGAGCCACCGGTCGGCCCTCCTGGAAAACGTCATGGTGAACCACAAGGGCGAGCTTCTCTTCCTGGACGAGAGCCTCTGCAAGAACGGGCGGGGCATCGTCCAGAGGAACCAGCTCAAGATCAAGCGGGGCCACAGGAAAATCTGCATCAGCGCCAAGACGATCAACCTCCCCTCCCTGGAGGAACTGGACGGTCTCATGTTCGCCTTCATCACGAGAAGGCACACCATCATGAGCTTCGCCCAGGAGCTGACCCCCGAGGAGGCGGTGCTCGCCTACCTCTGGGGGGAATCGACCCACAGCTACGCCTCCAACCCGGCCAAGGCCGGGGAGTCCGTCCGGATCGTGGGAACCGACCCCTTCATCGTGGGCTCCCGGGCGGCCAAGGTGAACCAGTTCCACGACATCGTCATGGGCCTGGTCTCCCGCTACCCGGGCAAGGTCAAGTTCATGCAATACAACACGGGCGGAATGGGAGAGATCATCGAGACCTCCCGGGAAGGCGGAAAGACGGTCAAGCGGGTCGTCCGGAAGGTGGAGCGGGTCCCCCTGGAACTCATGGCCGCCATCCAGAGGGGGGATTTCCGGGGAACCAACCGCTACGCCCCGGGCATCCTGGGCACCAGGAGCATCGTCTCCTGCGAAGGAGGGGATCTCTCCCACTGGAATCCCAGGAACTTCTACTCCGAGGAGCAGATCCGGGCCTACATCGAGGACCTGGTGGAAGGGCGGCGGAAGTTCACCGAGGAGGTGGCACGGGAAGGCTTGAAGCCCGAGATCGTCGAGGCGGCGGAGCGGACCTTCGCCATCGCCGCCGGCAAGCGATCCTTCACGGGCTACGCCCCCCCGCCGTCCCGGGGATCCGCCGGCGGGGACGAGCCTCCGCGCGACCCTTTGAAGAGGCCCTCCCGGCGGCCCGGCTGGAGGTACCTGTAACCCATGGCGAAAGAGACCACCCTGGCCATCGTGAAGCCCGACGCCGTGGCGTCGAAACTGGTGGGAGAGATCCTCTCCCGGATCGAGGCGGCGGGCCTGGAGATCGCGGCTCTCCGCATGGAGAGGCTCAGCCACGCCCGGGCGCGGAATTTCTACTACGTCCACCGGGGCAAGCCCTTCTTCGAATCGCTGGTGGATTTCATGACCTCCGGCCCGGTGGTGCTCCTCGCCCTCCGCGGGGAGAACGCCGTGGCACGGTGGCGCCAACTCATGGGACCCACCGATCCCAGGAAAGCCCCCAAGGGGACCATCCGGGGCGACCTGGGGACGTCCATCGAGAAAAACGCCGTTCACGGCTCGGATTCCGTGGAGAACGCCTCCACGGAAGTCCACTTCTTCTTCGGCGGGGCCGACCTCTTCGAGATCGACCCCGAGGAGGTCTGGAGATCGGGGAGCTGATCCCCGGGAGCACCGGAAAAGACAGGAGGACCAGGTGACGGAGACCCAAGGATTCCGCCTTCCCGACAACGCGAAGACCCCCCTGAAGCCCGGCGAAGTCTACCGGCCCTTGATCCCCACGGAGTCGACCCTCCCCGAGATCACCCTGCGCTCGGTGGTCACCGGGCTCGCCATGACGGTGCTCTTCTCCCTGGTGGCGGCCTACCTGGCCCTCAAGGTGGGCCAGGGCATCGAGGCGGCCATTCCCATCTCCATCCTGGCCATCGGGATGGGAAAATTCTACTCCAGGAAGAGTTCCATCCTGGAAAACGTGATCATCCAGTCCATCGGGGCCAACTCCTCCCACGTCGTGGCGGGCGCGGTCTTCACCATCCCGGCCCTCTACATGCTGGGGATTCCGCCATCCTGGTACGTCACGGCCCTCACGGCATTCCTGGGCGGCTCCTACGGCATTCTCTTCTTCACGCCGCTCAGGCACTACTTCATGGCCGAACAACACGGCCTGCTCCCCTGGCCCGAGGCCACGGCCACCACGGAGATCCTGGTCTCCAGCGAAGGGACCAGCGGCCAGGCCCTGGTGCTGGTGATCTCCACCCTTCTCGGCGGATTCTACGAGTTCTGCGGCCAGACCCTCCACGCCTTCCGGGACCTGATCGACTTCAAGAGCGTGCCCATCCCCTTCCTCCACGACGCCCAGGGCAAGCTCATGACCATCGGCGGGTTCCTGGAGACCCAGTTCATGACCCTCCGGATCAGCAACCTGGCGGCCGTCACCGGCGTGGGCTACATCATCGGGCTCAAGTACGCCGCCATCATCTGCGCCGGGAGCTTCGTCAGTTACTTCGTGCTGATTCCCCTCGTGCACGCCTTCGCCCCCTACGTCACCCAGATCGTGCCCCCTGGGACCAGGCTTCTCTCGGCCATGTCCATCGACGACGTCTTCACATCCTACGTGCGGATGATCGGCATCGGTGGCATCGCCGGGGCGGGAATCATCGGGATCATCGCGGCCTTCCCCTCCATGATGCGCTCCATCGCCTTCGGCATGAAAGGTCTCGGCCACCACGGAGAGGAGGGAGGCGGGGTTCCCAGGATCATGCGCTCCCTGACCATGAAGGAAGTGGGGATCGGCCTGGTTCTTCTCTCCGCCCTGGCCCTGGGCTTCTTCTGGCTCGTCCTGGGCACCAGCCTTCCCCAGGCCCTGGTGGGGCTCGCCATCGTGCTGGTCATCGCCTTCCTCTTCGCTCCCGTGGCGGCCCGGGCCATCGCGCTGGTCGGGACCAACCCGGTCTCGGGCATGACCTTGATGACCCTGATCATCACGGCCATCGTCTTCCTCTCCATAGGCCTCACGGGACCCAAGGGAATGACTGTCGCCCTGATCGTGGGAGGCGTGGTCTGCACGGCCCTCGCCGCCTCGGGCGCCCTGAGTTCGGACCTGAAGATCGGCTACTGGATCGGCGCAACGCCGCGCAACCAGCTCCTCTGGAAGTTCGTGGGAACAGCGGCGGCCGCCCTTTCCTGCGCCCTGGCCATGTGGCTCCTCTCCAAGAACCACTTCGGGTCGGCCGATTTCCCCGCGCCCCAGGCCAGCGCCATGAAGGAGATCATCCAGGGGATCATGGGCAAGAACCCGGAGCAGGGGATCCGGTGGATCCTCTTCGGGCTCGGGGTGATCTTCGCCCTGATCCTCCGCATGGTGGGGATCCCGGCCCTGGCCTTCGCGCTGGGGATGTATCTCCCCATCCAGCTCAACGTGCCCGTCATGATCGGGGGCTTCGTGGCGTACCTCGTGGGCCGGAAACGGGAAGGAGAGGATCCCAAGGCCACCAAGGCCGGCCACGACAAGGGCATCCTCATCGCCTCGGGCCTCATCGCCGGAGGCGGGCTCGTGGGCATCCTGGACGCCGTTCTGGCATCCTGGCCCAGCTCGGTGTTGGTCGTCGATTGGGAGAGGGGGATCTGCCCGGTCTCGAGCACGGGCTACCCGGTCTTCGAGTCGATCAAAAAACAACTCTTCCTTCTTCGGGGCAAGAACCTGGAGACCCTGGGGGAATGGATCTCCATCGGCGCCATGATCCTGCTCTGCTTCTTCCTCTATACCTACGCCCGCACGGGCCGGAAGAACCACGTGGACCCCATCGTGGAGGAAACGAGGGGCGAAGACATTTGACCCGGATCCAGCCAGTCCTCGGAGGTCGATCATGCTGGACCTGACGAGCTTGAAAAAGGCAATAACAGCTTTCGACGACCTCCTTGCCGTAGCAACGAACAAGGCCTTCATGGATTCCCTGGACCCTGTCCCCCGGAAAGGAATCCAGGCGGGAGTGATCCAGCATTTCGAGTTTACCTACGAACTCTGCTGGAAGTTCATCCGCCGATGGCTCCGGAAAAACCTGGGCAGTTCCAACGTGGACGGTCTCTCCCGGAAGGATCTCTACCGGGTGGCCGCCGAGAACCGCCTGGTCGACGACGTGAAAGCCTGGTGGGCATTCCACGAAGCCCGCAATCTCACCTCCCACACCTACGACGAAGAAATGCCGGAAGAAGTCTTCCAGGCCGCCCTCCGGTTCAAAGATTACGCCCGGGCTCTCCTGGATGCGCTGGAAGAGAGGAATGATTGACCTGACCCCGGAAGAGATGGACCTGGTAAAGAAGATCCTGAAAGCCCATCTCCACGGCGTGGAAGTGCGGGTCTTCGGGTCACGGGCGACAGGGAAGGCCCAGCCCTATTCGGACCTGGACCTTCTGCTGGTGGGGGAAGACAAGATCCCCCGGGCCGTCCTATCGCGCCTGAAAGACGCCTTTTCCAAATCGGACCTCCCCTTCCGGGTGGACCTGGTGGACTGGCACCGGACCAGCCCCTCCTTCCGGGCGGCCCTGGAAGGAAAGTGGGAGGTCCTGCTTCCCTGAAGGCCCGGATCGCTGATCCCGTCCCGGGACGTCGGGGGCCGGTCCCGAAGCACCCACCGAATCCCGGACCGAACAGGCCCCATTGCTTGTTTCTTACAAAAAGCCCCCCTGCAGGGTTAGGGGGATTCATGGGTGGAGTCAAGGCCTGGGGGAACAGGGGGTCCCATGACCTGAAGTGTCTCAAACTTGGAAGTTATTTTTTAAAAACAAGGAACTTTGCATGTCTTCTGAAAGTCTTACAATTATCCCTTTTCAGCCCGGGGCCAGCCCGGGCGTCTGTTCCTTTTAAACTCTTCCCCAACCCATTCAGAGCAAGGAGTAACTCTATGAAAGCACGCATTCTTCTTCCCCTAGCCCTCGCCGGGCTCTCCAGCTTTGCCTTCTCTCAAGGCATTCTGGACACGGCGCCCAAGCAGGCCAAGTACATCGAGGGCTCCTCCTGGCACTTCAAGCCCTACCGCGACACCAACATGCTCTACCAGGAGGTGATCGACAAGAAGGCAATGGGCGTTCCCGCCGGCAAGGTCATCTTTGCCGTGGCCTTCCGCCACGAGGGGCGCTACTCGGCCACTTATGCCGCAAAGAAACTCGTCACCCAGATCGAGATGAGCAACACCAAGGCCGCTTCCGCCACGATGAGCAAGAACCCCAAGCTCAACCGGGGAGCAGACCACGCGATCGTCTTCAGGAAGAGGATCATCTCCCTCCCCGCCGTCACGGTGCCCCAATATCCCTGGAAGCCCATCCTCATTCACAAACTCGACAGGCCCTTCCCCTACAAAGGTGGAAACTTCCTGGTGGAAGTCAGCAACTACGACAAGACGGGCAACAAAATAGCCACCTACAACTGTGATCGTTTCTACGGAACCACCTCGGGCGGGCTCTCCGGGTACGTGGGAGCGGGCTGCCCGGCCAAGAAGAACTATATCTACGGAATTTCCAGCCAGTTGAAAGTCGGAGGCGCCTTCTACACCAGGGTTTCCTCCCTCAGCCCCACGACCGGAACGGCCCTCGCCTGGATCGGGACCAGCCTGAAGAACTTTTCGGGAATTCCCCTTCCCTTCGACCTCACCCCCCTGGGCTTCAAGGGATGCAAAATCTACTGCAGCATCGACCTGACCCAGGTCCTTCCGATTACCGGGTCCTCCGTCAAGGCCAACTGGCCCATCCCCAACCAGGCCTTCTTCGCGGGCACCCCCGTCTACGCCCAGTTCGCCCTGATCAACGTCAAAGGGACCACCGTCAACCTGGGCCTCTCCAACTGCTTCACCGGGATCATCGGCCCTGCCGCGGGCGGCATTCCGGTCCCCATGGCCTACAGCTACTACACGGGCGGCGTGAACCCCGACACCGATCCCCTCTTCAACAGTGGTCCCTGGAAAAAGCGGGGCGACACCCTGATGTTCTGGCACAACTGAGACCCGGGCCCTCGCCGGATCTCTCCGGATGAGGAAAGGGGCGGAACGCCTTCGTTCCGCCCCTTTTTCTTTGGCCTTCCGCAACCATCCGAAGTAGTTCCAAGGAGGATCAAGGCCATCGATGGACATCCGATCCATCCCAGGTGATGGTTCCCACACAAGGGTCGACGATCTTTTCCACGTCCGGCACAAGTCCCATCGTCCTCACCAGGGCGAAACAACGAACATCCAAGGGAACAGGACTTTCCAAAACCACAGTCGCGGCGGCAAGCAATGTGGCGCCCTTGGTAATGACATCGTCCACCAGGAGTATTTTTCTTTCAAAGAGCCCGGGTATCCCATGGAAAGTAAAAGATCGGACGTGCACCTCTGGCCCGGGCCTTTCCCCAGGGGCGGCGTAAGCGGATTTTGGAACAGAATGCTCCCTTACCAAACCCTGATAAACGACCCTTGCCAAGCCTGCATTTTGCAACTCTTGGCAAATCCGCAACGCAGGCCAATGATACCCTTTCTTGATCGGCGCACAACCGGGAACGGGAACGAGGATTGCGTCACGAAAGAAATCGAAGAGGCCCAGCTTCTCAGCCTCCTTGCTCTTTTTTAAGGCAATCGCCGCTTTTCTCACAATACCAGGATGGTCGCATTTGACAGCACGCACCAAACGACTGGACTTTTTCGATGTAGGTGAGACGCCCCGCGGCGAATAGACCAGAAAGGATCCGAATTCGACCTTAGAAATCAAGATCGGCGACCTCGTTCCGCCCAATCTCGGGGAGAAGGTCGAGAAAATGTTTTGTGTCGGACAAAACCTGGGCCCCGTAATGGATCATTTCAGCGGGCCACTTCACAGAGGGGTCTTTGGTAAGAGACTCCGCCAGAAAAAGAAGCCGGCCCAACCGAAGAGCTTCCCACCCCTGGTGAAGGGTCCCGCTTCCATCCCCCGCCTCGATGATGACCGTAGCGTCCGAAAGAAGGGCCATGGTACGGTTCCGCATGGGGAAACAACGCCTGCCCCCGGGAGAACCCGGGGGAAACTGGGAAACGGCCAGGTGTTCCCGCATGATTCTTTCCAGTAGTTCCCTGTTCTTCGCCGGGTAGCACTTGTCCAGGGGCGTCCCCAGGACGGCGATGGTTCGCCCTCCCGACTCGATCGCCGTCCAGTGGGCGACGGTGTCGATGCCCTGGGCAAGCCCGCTCACCACGGTGATCCCTTCTTCCACCAGGAATCGGGTGAATCTTTCCGCCCTTTTCCGGCCTTCCTCGGAAGGCTTCCTGGTTCCGACGACGGAAACCCTTCTTCCCCTGCGCAGGAGTTCTTTGTCCCCGGCCACGAAAAGGGTTGCCGGGGCGTTTTTCTTCTCCGTTTCGTTGAGAGGGCCGTATAGGGCCTCCAGTTCCACCTCTTCGAAAGGCATTTCAGCCTCCTGTCGACCCTGAGGATTCACATAAGAGGCTAGCTCCTTCCACCGGTCCAATCAACCGCCGGCGGATTCCCCTCTGCAGTCCAACTGAAGCCTACAAGGCCGCGGCGGAGGCGCCGGCCAGGCTTTCCAGGGCGGAGGGCAGGACTCCGAAGAAGAGGGTGAGGAGGCCCAGGGCCACCAGGACCACGGCCATCACGGCGGCGGGGCGGACGGTCACGCCCCGGCTCTCCTCGGCGGGCTTCAGGAAGAGGACCTTGGCCACCTTGAAATAATAGAAAAGGGAAAACACCGTGTTGACGGCGGCCAATACGGCGAGCCAGAGGAACCCCCCGGCGATGGCCGTCCGGAAGAGGAGCCACTTCCCGTAGAACCCCACCGTCGGCGGGATTCCCGTAAGGGACAAGAGGAAGATCACCAGGACCCCCGAGACCACGGGCAGTTTCCACCCCAGGCCCCACCAGTCGTCCATGTCCTCCGAACCGGCGCTCTTGGCGATGTAGATGACCGCGCCGAAGGCGCCGAGGTTCATGATCATATACGCTCCCAAGTAGTAGAGGATCGACTCCGCAGCCCTGGGATCGACGTGGAAGGTCCCACCCTCCCCCGCGGTGGCGGCGCCGAAGAGGGCCGCCACGGCCATGAGAATGTAGCCCACGTGGGCGATCGATGAGTAGGCGAGAAGCCTCTTCACGTTGGTCTGGTGGAGGGCCCCCAGGTTTCCGTAGGTCATGCTCAAGGCCGAGGCCACGGCCATGAGCGAGGTGACCTTCTCCAGCCATCCCGGGCCCTGCCCCAGGACGGCCACGATCCGGACGATCACGGCGAAACCCGCGGCCTTGCTGGCCACGGCAAGGAAGGTCGTCACCGGCGTGGGGGCGCCTTCGTAGACATCGGGACACCAGAAGTGGAAGGGCACGGCGGCGATCTTGTAGGAGAGTCCTCCCAAGGTGCAGGCCATGCCCAGGCCTACGAGCACCCGGTTGGACCCCTGGGCCGTGCCGGCCAGGTGGCGCCCGATCTCCACCAGGTCCAGGGAACCGCCCAGCCCGAAGATCAGGGAAAACCCGAAGAGCATGATGGCGCTGGCCACGCCCCCGTAGATCACGTATTTCACCGCCGCCTCGGCGGAGCGGGGATCCTCCTTGCGGAAACCCGCGAGCAGGTAGGAACTCAAGGAAAGCGTCTCGAGGCCCAGGTAGATGAGAAGCAGGTGATTGCTGCTCACCAAAAACATGATCCCCAGGTGGGCGCCCACAAGGCAGAGGTAATACTCGCCGAACCCCCGCTTCAGGTCGCGGTAGTTCATGGTGAAAAGGGTCACCACCAAAAGCGAGACCAGGGCCAGGAGCTTGAAGTAGACCGAGTAGGAGTCCACGAGCTGGAGCCCGAAGACGCTCGTCCCCTTGGGGTCGGCTGAGAGGGCGGACATGAGGCCCACGGCGTAATACCCGGCCAGCAGGGTCCCGGCCAGGACCACCAGCCCGGGCACGAGGCGGTCCCACTTGTCCCCCTTGAACCAGAGGTCCCCCATGGTGACGAGCACGTAGACCAGCCCCAGGACCGCCACGTCCAGGCGCAGGTCCACGGGCCTTCCCAGGGCGGCCGAGAAAGTCCTCCCCAGCCAGGAGAGCCCGAACCCGGCGGCCAGGGTGATCACCAGGGCCAGCCCCAGGGACCAGCCGGACTTGCGGCCCCGCCGGTAGAGTTCCACCAGCAGGACCACCAGGGCCGTCGCGGCCAGAACCAGTTCCGGCCCGATCCAACCCAGATCCTTAATGTATGCCTGAAGCTGACTCATGGACTCTCCCTACCGTCACTTGAGCCCGAGAACGCCCATGAGCCCCTCGAGGGAGGGCCTCATCGTGTCCAGCAGGAGGAAGGGCAAAACGCCGAAAAGGATGCACAAGAGCCCCAGGGGGGCCTGGCAGATGGCCTCCCGCAGGCTGATGTCGGGGAACTTCTTGTATTCCTCGTTCTTCATGGGGCCCAGGAAGACCCGCTGGATCGTCCAGAGGATGTAGGCCGCGGTGATCACCACGCCCACGATGGCGATGAGCACCATCCACCTGGTGTGGTCCCCCTCGTATGCCCCGATCAGCGTGAGGAATTCGGCCACGAACCCGGACATGCTGGGAAGGCCCAGGGCCGCGAAGAAACCCACCGAGGCGAGGCCGGCGTAGTAGGGCATCCGGGACCCCAATCCGCCGAACCGGTTCAGGTCCCTGTGGTGGGCCCTGTCGTAGATAACGCCCACGATCAAGAACATCATGGCCGACGAGGTGCCGTGGGCGAACATCTGGAAAGCGCCCCCGGCGAAGCCCAGGAGGGCCAGGGACCCGAATCCCAGGAGGACGTAGCCCATGTGACTCACCGAGCTGTAGGCCACGAGCTTCTTGAAGTCCTTCTGGGCCATGGCCACGAAGGCCCCGTAGACGATGCTCACCAGCCCGATCACGGCCAGGACGACGGCGAAACGGCGGAACGCTTCGGGGGCCAGGGGGAAGTTGATCCTGAGCATCCCGTAGCCCCCGAGCTTCAGGAGGATCCCGGCCAGGATCACGGAGATCGGCGTGGGGGCCTCAACGTGGGCGTCGGGCAACCACGTGTGGAAGGGGACGATGGGCACCTTGATGGCGAAGGCGACAAACAGGAACCAGAAGAGCCAGGTCTTGAAGCCCATGCCCAGCACGCTCCAGTTCGCGCCGAGCTTTCCGCTTCTGGCCATCTCGGCCAGCGCCATGAGGTCGAAGGTGGGGTTGCCCTCCTTGGCGGAGATCAGGTAGACCGCCACGAGCCCGACCAGCATGAGGACCGAGCCGGCCAGGGTGTAGAGGAAGAACTTGATCGCCGCGTATTCCCGCCTGGGCCCTCCCCAGATGCCGATGAGGAAATACATGGGGAGCAGCATGAGTTCCCAGAAGATGTAGAAGAGGAAGAAGTCCAGGGCCACGAAGCATCCCGTGATGCCCGTCTCCAGGAGGAGAAGGAGCATGAAATAGCCCTTGACGCCCTTCTCGATCTTCCACGAGGCAGGAACGGCGATGAAAAGGAGCAGGCAGTTCAGGAAGATCAGGGGGACGCTGAGGCCGTCCACGCCCAGGTAGTACTGGATGTGGAAGGTGGGAATCCAGGCGTGGCGTTCCACGAACTGCATGGCCTCCGCCGTGGCCCCTCCCTTGGACGGATCGAAGAGGAACCAGAGCAGGATCGAGAGAGCCAAGGGGATTCCCGTGGCCACGCCCGCGATGGTCCGGATGATGTCGTGCTGTTTCTTGGGGATGAAGAGGATCACGAGCATCCCCAGGATGGGCACGAAGGTGATCAGCGAGAGAAGGATGCCGCCTTCTCCTCCCGCCACCTGGTTCAAGATTCCTCCAAGCATTCCGGTCAGCTCCTGCCGATGCTCTCGTTTACAGTTCCCACTCTTTCCTCACGATGTCAGAGGAAAAAGAAGAACAGAACGGCCCCCAGGGCGATCGCCGCCGCCGTAAAGGCCAGATACTGGTCAAGAAAACCTGTCTGAAAGAGCCGGGCGATTCCCCCGAAGACCTGGACGGTGAATCCCACGGCGTTGACGATTCCGTCGATCACATACTTGTCGAACCAGCCCGAACCCTCCGAAGCCTCCACTCCGCCCCTCCCCACGGCGTTGACGATCCCGTCGATCACATACTTGTCGAAGGCGGCGCAGGCCACGTTCCAGTGGAAGACCACGGGCCGGACGATGAACTTCATCACGAACTCGTCCACGTAGAACTTGTTGTATACGGCCTTATAGAACCATCCCATCTTCCGGGCCCATTCCTCGGCGCTGAGCCACTTCTTGTAGTAGAAGGCCCAGGCCAGGAAGATGCCGCCCAAGGCCACGAGGATGGACATGACCAGGGGAAGGACGCCGTGCTCCTCGGCCGCCTTCTCCACCACCAGCCGGCCGGCCTCCACCTTTTCGGGATGGGCCACGACATGGGGGAACCAGAGGTGGTGGCCCAGGACGTCGCCGTTGAAGATCCAGGGGGAGGCGGAAAACAGCGCCAGGGCCGCCAGGACCATCAGGGGGACCGTCATGGTCCAGGGCGTCTCGTGGGCGTGCTCGGCGTGCTCCGACCTCGGCTCCCCGTAGAAGGTGAGGAAGATCAGGCGGAACATGTAGAAGGAGGTCAGGCCGGCCGCTACGACCAGGGCGATCGCCGGGAAATACCAGAGCCAGAGGGCCGGGCCGCCGTGGGCGGCGGCGTGCATGGCGCCGGCGATGATAGCGTCCTTGCTGTAGAAGCCCGCGAAAAGCGGGATCCCGCATAGAGCCAGGGTGCAGATCAGCATGGTCCAGAAGGTGATGGGCATCTTCTTCCGGAGCCCCCCCATGTGCCGCATGTCCTGTTCGTGGTGCATTCCGATGATCACCGAACCGGACTGGAGGAAGAGGCCCGCCTTGAACCAGGCGTGGGTCATCAGGTGCATGAGCCCGGCCGAGTAGGCCCCGCATCCCAGGGCGGCGATCATGTAGCCGAGCTGGCTCACCGTGGAATAGGCCAGGACCCGCTTGATGTCCCACTGGCAGACCCCGATGACCGCCGCGAAGAGCGCCGTGAAGGAACCCACCATGGCGATCACCAGGAGCGCCGAGGGGGAGAAGAAGAGGTAGAACCGGCCGACCAGGTAGACGCCGGCGGCCACCATGGTTGCGGCGTGGATCAAGGCCGAGACCGGGGTTGGGCCCTCCATGGCGTCGGGAAGCCAGATGTGCAGGGGGAACTGGGCCGACTTGCCCACGGCGCCGCAGAAGACCAGGAGTCCCGCCGCGGTCACCCATCCGGGCCAGTGCTGGAAATCGCCCGTGGTCTCCCCCAGCTTCTGGAAGATCGTGACGATATCCAGGGTCTGGAAATGCTTGAAGATGATGAGGAAGCCCAGCAGCATCCCCACGTCGCCGATTCTCGTGGTGATGAAGGCCTTGAACCCGGCGTGGGCGGCGGAAGGCTTCTCGAACCAGAACCCGATGAGCAGGTAGGAGGTGAGTCCCACGAGTTCCCAGAAGACCATGAGGAAGAGCAGGTTGCCCGAGAGCACCAGGCCCAGCATGGAGAAGGAGAAGAGGGCCAGGTAGGCGAAGAACCTGCCGTAGCGCTTGTCCCCTTCCATGTAGCCGATGGAGTAGACGTGGACCAGGAAGGAGACCCCGGTCACCACGACGAGCATCACCGCCGTCAGGTTGTCGAAGAGGACGCTGAAGACGATGTTGGGGGCGCCGCTCGGGGCGTTCCCGAAGAGCCAGGCCAGGGAGAGCCCGGTCTCCCCGGGAGGGGGATTACTACTTTGGATATAGAGGGTGGGATCGAAGATCCCCATGGCCTTGAGAAAGAACCCCACCGCCAGGACCAGGGCGAAGCCCATGGCCGTGGTGGGGACCCAGTCCCCCTTCCTCGGAAGCCAGCGCCCGAAGAAGATCTGGATGACGAAGGCCGCCAGGGGAAGGGCCGGGATGGCCAGCATCCAGGCGAAGTCCACGGTTGTGAAGGTGTGCCAGTCCATTCCTATCCCCGACTCCAAGAGATCCCCGAGGTGAATGCTCCTTCCACGGCGTCACTCCCTGAGCATGTTGGGGTCCTCGGGCCGGACCGAGCCGAAATGCCCGAAGACGTGCAAGACGATGGCCAGTGCCACGGCGGCCTCCGCCGCGGCCAGAACGATCACGAAAATGGAGAAGATGTTTCCCGCGATGGGATACTTCCCCCCCAGGGCCCTGGCGAAGGCGATGAAGTTGATGTTGGCCCCGTTGAGGATCAACTCCACGCCCATCAGGGTGTAGATCAGGTTGTGCCTGGAGACGATCACCACAAGGCCGATGGTGAAGAGAATCAAGGCCAGGAAGACATACCAGACCAGGGGAACGGTCATGCCTCTTCTCCTTCCGCGTTCTCTTGGGCCTTCTTCTTCTCGCGCCGCGCCAGGTGGACCGCCCCGACGAGCACCACGAGAAGCAGGATCGAGGCGATCTCGAAGGGAAGCAGGTAGGCGTCCCTGGTGAGCAGGGCCTCGCCGATCCCGGCGGCGTCCCCCATGGGCTTGCCCTGGGAGGAGGGAAGCCTGGTCCCGAAAAGACTGATGGAGAAGAGAACCAGGGAAACCAGCCCGAGAGCCGCCCAGAAGCTCACCCTCGATGCGCGCCTCTCCTCCAGGTCGGGCGGGGTGAGCATGACGCCGAAGAGGTAGAGGACCACAACGCCGCCCACGTAGACCACGAGCTGGGTGATGGCCAGGAAGGCGCAACCAAGCAGGGCGTATACGCCCGCCACGCCGAGAAAGGCCAGGATCAACCCGAAGGCGGAGCGCACGATGGACTTGCTCCAGAGGGTGATCAAGGCGCCGCTTACCGCAGCGGCGGCCACCACCAGGAAGGCGAGGAACTCGGCCGTCATGATCCCCCCTCCTCGTTCTTCTTCTTGGCCTTCTCCTCAGCCGCCCGGATCGCCTCCAGGTCCTTCTCCCGCAACCCTTTCCAGCCCAGGAGTTCCAGGGTGAGGTCGGAGCCCTCGAAACGAACCAGGCTGTATTCGTTGCCCATGTCCAGGCAGGACCTGGGGCAGGCCTCCACGCAGAGCCCGCAGAAGAGGCAGAGCCCGTAATCGATCCGGAAGCTCTTCCAATCCAGGACCTTTCCCGGCTTGCGGGCGGCCTCGATCTCGATGCAGTCCACCGGGCAGGCCCGCTTGCAGCCCATGCAGAAGATGCAGAGGTCCTGTTCGAGCCTGTGGATCCCCCGGTAGCGCTCGGCCACCCCGAAGGAAGGGGGCCCCGCCGGGAGACCCTCACCGTAGGAGGCGGCCTCCCTGGTCTCGGGATACTCGTAGGTCACGGGCTTTTTCCAGAAGTATTTCCACGTGATCCCCATCCCGGACAGGCAGGACCAGAAGCCCGTCCAGATGTTTCTGAGGTAACCCGAAAGTCCTGCCCCGGCTGTAGTCGTCATGGGCCTACATCCTGAAGGCGTATTTCCAAAGACAAGTCCCCAGGAGGCAAATGAATGCCAGGGGCGTAAGGTACTTGTAACAAAGGGCCGTCACCTGGTCGACGCGGAGCCTGGGCCAGGTCCAGCGGATCCAGATCATCACCAGGACCAGGACGAGGGCCTTTCCGAACATCACCCCGGCGGCGACGAGCTGGCCGAAGAACGAACCCGTGAGCCACTCCCCCGGGACGAAGGGAAGGTTCCATCCGCCCAGAAAGATCAGGACGGCCACGGCGCTCGTGATGAACATGGCGCCGTATTCCTCCATGAAGAAGAAGGACCAGCGCATCCCCGAGTATTCCGTCATGAACCCGGCCACCAGCTCCGACTCGCCCTCGGGAAGGTCGAAGGGAAGCCTCTTGGTCATGGCCAGGATGGAGATATAGAAGATCAGGAACCCGGGAATCGCGAAGAGCGGATTGTGGAAGACGAACCAGTGGCCCACGTTCAGCCACCCGCCCGCCTGTTTCTCCGCCATCACGCCGAGGTTCAGGGACCCGTACCAGACCACGGCCGAGAGCACCAGGAGACCGATGGGGATCTCGTAGGCGATCATCTGGGCGGCCTCGCGCATGGCGCCGAGAACGGACCACTTGTTGTTGGAGGCCCACCCGGCCATGACCACGCCGAGCACCGAGAGGGCCAGCATGGCCATGATCAGGTAGATCCCCAGCGGCATGTCCGCCGCCACGCCGTCCCGGGAGAAGGGAAGGGCCGTAAAGGCCCCCAGGGCCGAGGCCATCACCACCGCCGGGGCCAGGACGAAGAGGACCGCGTCGGCCGCCCTGGGGACCAGGTCCTCCTTGGAGAGGAGCTTGAGCGTGTCCGCCAGGGACTGGAGAAGGCCCCAGGGCCCCACCCGGTTGGGGCCC
>JALUZX010000627.1 GCA_027011425.1 Planctomycetota bacterium | reverse complement strand
CCGCCCATTTCAACCTGTCCGGCGCGGACGGCCTGGGCCTTCTTCTCATCCACGAAGTGAACAACGTTCTAACCGCGCTGGCGGGCTTCGCGGAATACCATCGCTCTTCCGGGGCCGTCTCCCCTGAAGTCCAGGAGGCCTTGGACGAGGCGATCCTCCTTTCCAAGCGGTCCGCCGAAATCATGGAGTTCCTGCGGAACATACTCCACCGGAGAAATCTGGAGGAACCCGCAGTCCCCGAGGACCCCAACGAGGCCTTGCGGGAGATCCAGGCCACGGCCGGATGGCTCCTGGGCCGGAAACACCGCATGGAAACCCGCCTGGAAGCGGACCCGACCCCCCTGCTCGTCCGGCCCAACCTCCTCCGCATGGCCCTTCTGAACCTTCTTCTCAACGCGGGAAAAGCCCTGGGGCCCCTTCCGGGAACCATCCGGATGGAGGCGCGGGAAGAGGAAGGCCGGATCTGTTACCTGGTGGCCGACTCGGGCCCCGGAGTGCAGAAGGCCATGAAAGAGAAGATCTTCGATCCCGGCGTCACCGGCGGCTCCGGCCTGGGGCTCGGGCTGGCCCTGGTGAAGGAGGTGGCGCTCCTCCACGGCGGCTCCGTCCAGGCCTCGCCCTTGCCCGAAGGCGGCCTCCAGGTCTTTCTCCGGATCCCCCGAACCCCCAACCCCATGTGAGGGACGCCCGAGGGGCGGCGCATCGCGCCGCCCCGACGGTCGTCTCTCGATTCCCCCAGGCGGCGCGATGATTCCTGATCCCCGGAACCACCCGGGCCGGCCTTCGCCCGCGTCGCCTCCGGCGACGCAGGCTCCGGCGGCCCCTACGCGTGGGTGTCCGGGGCGCCGCCTTCTTTCTTCTTTCTCCCCCAGGATCTCTTCTTCTTCGGCGGAGGAACGAGCTGGGTCCCGTCCCCCCGGGCGAGAAGGATGGCCAGGGGGCGGAGGGCCACCACGTGGATTCCGATTTCGTGGAAACAAACCATGATGGGCGTGGCCAGGACCAGGCCCACGGGCCCCCACAGCCAGCCCCAGAAGATGGCCCCCAGAAGAAGGGCCAGGGGATTGATGGAGGTCAACCTCCCCACGATGGTAGGAGTGATCATGTAACCCTCCAGGGTCTGGAGGGCCGCGTAGACCAGAACCACCGCCAGGGCGGGCCCGTATCCGTCGAACTGAACCAGGGCCATCACCACCGGGGGAATCCCCGCCAGGGTGGCCCCCACGAAGGGGATGAAATTCAACAGTCCCGCGAGCACCCCCCAAAGCAGGGGAAACTCGAGCCCCATGAGCGCCAGGGCCGCCCAGACCACGAGCCCCAGGCCGCAATTGATCAAGGTCACCGTGGCGATATACCTGCTCAGCCGGTTTTCCACCTGGCCCACCAGGCCGCTGCCCTCCTTTCCCAGTTCCAGCCCCGTGGCCAAGGCCAGGCGGCGCTCCAGGTTTTCCAGGTCCAGGAGAAGAAAGATCAGGAAGAAGGCGATGAGAACCAGGTTCACCACCAGGTTGAACACCTCCCCCAGTCCCTGGAGGATCCAGCTCCTCGCCTCTTCCAGGCTGAGAAGGGAGATGTGCACCTCTTCCTTCTTCTTCTCCCCCGGCCCCTTTTCCGCGGGACGGGACGCCTTTCCCCCTGCGGGCCGCGAGGCGGTCCCTTCGCCTTCCTTGCCGGCCGGCCTTCCGAGCCCCAGCTTCCCCACCAGGGCCTTCACATCCTCGAGGCGCTTGAGGAAACGGGCCTTGTAGCTCCCGGGGACGGGCGTCCCCTTGGCCGTTCCCCTGGGCAGGGTATCGGTTCCCTCCCAGCGGGCGAGGAAGGTGGATCCCTGGGCGGCCACCCCCGAGACCACCCATTCCAGCGCCACCTCGGCCCCCACCAGGATCACCAGAACCGCCA
>JALUZX010000626.1 GCA_027011425.1 Planctomycetota bacterium | reverse complement strand
CCCCCTGGACGGGACCTGGCTCTTCGACCCTTCGCCGGAAAAGGGATTCTGGAAAAAGGAAGCCCGCGGCGGCCCCCGCTGGCGCCCCATCCAGGTCCCGGGGGAATGGGTGATGCAGGGCTTTTCCGTAAAGCCCCATACCCCGGCCGCCTACATCCGGACCTTTCTCCTTCCCCCCTCCTGGGAAGGCCTGAGAGTGAAACTTCGCTGTGACGGCGTCTACAGCAAGGCCCGGGTCTACCTGAACGGCAAACCCGCAGGGTCCCACGAGGGGGGCTTCACTCCCTTCGAGCTGGACGTGACCGACCTGGTGAAACCGGGCCGCAACCGGGTCGCCCTGGCCGTCACCAGCGAATCCCTCCAGGACACCCTTTCCTGCGGGAGCCAATACGCGGCCCACCAGCTCGGGGGCATCACCCGGAGGATCTATCTCTTTCCCCTTCCAACCCTCCCCATCGCCTCCTTCCACTCCTACCCCTCCTTCGAAAAGAACGGAAAGGACGCCCGGCTGAAGGTGGTCCTCGGGGTGGCCGCCGAAGGGAAGGCCCCGAAAAGTCAAAGAAAGATCCGCTTCACCCTTTCGGGCCCCCTCCCCTCCAATGCCCGCGTTCTGGACGCCTCTTTCCTTCTCCCCGTCTCCGCCGGGGAGAAAACCTTCGACCTTCCCGTTCCCGCCCCCAAAAAGTGGGACCCGGAACACCCCAACCTCTACCTCCTGGAAGCCTCCCTCCTGGCCGGGGGGACCCTTTTGGAGAAGACCTCCCGGAGAATCGGGTTCCGGGAAATCCGGGTCGCGGGAAACCGCCTTCTCGTCAACGGCGTGCCCGTCAAGCTCCGCGGCGCCGACCGCCACGAAATCGACCCCCTCCGGGGCCGTTCCCTGGCCCCGGGGCAGTGGCGCCGGGACGCCCTTCTTTTCAAGAAGGCCAACGTCAACTACATCCGGACCTCCCACTACCCCCCGGACGAGGCCTTCCTCGACGCCTGCGACGAGATCGGACTCTTCGTGGAGGAGGAAGCGCCCCTCTGCTGGGTGGGCCACGGCGCCGCCCCGATCTGGCGGAAATGGAACCCGGCGGACCCGAAACTCTATCCCCACCTGGTCCGGCCCATCCTGGAGACGATCGAGCGGGACGCCTCCCACCCCTCGGTGATCCTCTGGTCCCTGGCCAACGAGTCCGTCTGGACTTCCAACTTCGCCCGGGCCTTCCAGGCCGCCCGCCGGCGGGACCCGACCCGGCCCTTCACCTTCCACGACCAGTGCTGGGGCTCCTACAACAACCATGGAAGCACCACCCAGGTGGCCAATTTCCACTACCCAGGCCCGGTTGGACCGGGCCGGGCCGAGCGGGTGGGCCGTCCCGTCCTCTTCGGCGAATACTGCCACGTGGCGGACTACGACCGGAGCGAGGTGAAGACCGACCCGGGGATCCGGGACCTCTGGGGGGAAGGCCACCGCAGGATGTGGGAGAAGATCCTGGCCCATCCCGCCTGCCTGGGCGGGGCGATCTGGGCGGGGATCGACGACATCTTCCTCCTTCCTTCGGGAGAGGCCAAGGGTTACGGCCCCTGGGGCCTCCTGGACGCCTGGCGCAGACCCAAGCCCGAGTATTGGAACGCCAAGAAGACCTACTCCCCCGTAAAAGTCCTCACCAGGAGCGTCCAGCCCGGCAGGCGTCCCATCCGCCTGGCCCTCCGAAACCGCCACCTCTTCACGAACCTCTCGGAGACGACCATCCTCTGGAGCCTGGACGGCCGGAAGGGGCGGGCCGAAGCGGCCCTCCCGCCCGGGGCCGAAGGGCCCCTCCTCATCGACCCGGGCGTCCCGCCCCGGGAGGGCCGGGTCCTGGAGATCCGCTTCGTGAGCCCACAAGGATTCCTGGAAGACGCATACAGGATCCC
>JALUZX010000625.1 GCA_027011425.1 Planctomycetota bacterium | reverse complement strand
TCCCTGGATTTCCACGTAGCGGAAATAGCCGCCGCTCGTGCAGACCGCTCCCTCCCGCAGGGCCAGGCTTCCCGCCGGGGACCTGGTGAAGGGGTCCAGGACGTCCACCTTCCAGGTCCCTCCCGGGCCGGTCCCGGGACCGAAGGCCCTCAGGTCGCCTCCCACGTCCACCAGGCCGGCGGAAACGCCCGTCTTCTTCATGGCCTCCAGGGCCTTGTCGATGCCGAAACCTTTGGCGATTCCCCCCAGGTCCACCTGGAGGCCCGCTCCCTTTTTGCGCGCCCACCGGGCCCCCAGTTCCAGCAGGTTCCAGTTGGAGGCTTGCCTTGCCCTTTGGATCTCCCCTGGAGCGGGAACCCGGCCCGCCCGGGCGGCCCTCTTCCAGAGAAGGAGCAAGGGCCGGCAGGTGACGTCGAAGGCGCCGCCCGTGGCTTTCCAGAGGTCCCGGGCCTCCCGGAGGACCTGGAGGGTCCAGGGAGAGAGGGGGACCTTCCGGCCCGCCGGCGCGGCGTTGAGCCGGGAGATCTCCGAGTCCGCCAGGTGGGAACTCATGGCGGCTTCCACTTTTCTCAGGGCCGCCTCGGCCCCGGAGAGCGCCCTTTTTCCTTTTCTTTCTTTTCCAGGGGGGACCCGGACCAGGAGGAGGCAGGTGGTGCCCATCACTCCCTTGGGGCGTGAGGACAGGACGGGCAACGGCCGACTCCTGGCCCCGGGAGAGGTCTCCCAGTAGGCCAGGAGAGTGGCAAGGGCCAGCAAGAGGACGGCGGCCCTCCAGGCGGTTTTCTTCGAAGAGGAAAGGGTATGGGTCATTTCCAGGGTCTCTCTATGGTGTCTCCGTGGGATTCCGGGAAACGCCGCCTGGAAGGCGGGAACTTCACCGGCCGGGCCGGTAAGATGGGTTCATGGGTTGGCGGTTTCTCTTGTTTCTGGCCCTTCTCCCCGCCTGGGGGTGCCGAATCCACGCGTCCTACGCAGGCGCCACGGACGTGGCGAGCCTCCAGGCCTTGCGCTCCTCCCTGGATCTCCAGGCCCGGGAGACTTTGCGGGAGATCCGGATCCTCAGAGGCGAGATCGCCCGGAACCAAAAGAAGATCGCCGAACTTTCCAGGGAGAAGGCCGGGCTGGTGGCCCGTTTGAAACCTCTATTGGCAACCGTTCAGAGCCTCCGGGAGGACGTGCGGGCCGCCCGGGAGCGGGTCGCCTCGGACAAGAAGAAGCTGGCCGCCCTGGAAAAGGAAAAGAAGCAGGCGGCCGCCGCCCTGGCCGTCAAGGAGAAGGAGTTGAAGGATCTCCTGGCCCGGCAGAAGAAAATCCTCGTCCAGCTTCCTGCCTTGCGCAAACAGGTGGCCGGCCTGGAGAAGAAGGGGACCCCCGAGTTCCAGGCTCTCTGGAAGAAGCGGGAAGAACTCCTGAAAGAGGCGGCCGGCCTGGCGAAGGATTTGAAGGCCCAGGTGGAGCGCTGCGAAGCGACACGGAAGATCTTCGAGGAGGCCTTGAAGAAAGCCCGGGCCCTGGAGGCGGCGGCTTCCAAGCCGGCTTCCCGGCCCGCGTCCAGGCCGTCCTCCCGTCCCGCCCCCAGGAAGAAATCCAAGCCTTGAGAAGTAAAGCGGATATGTGAGCCCCTTTTTCCGCGGGGCCGGCCCCTACCGGTACTTGGTGAGGATCTGGACGACCTGCTGTTTCCTCTTGCCCGGAATCTCGCGGACGGCGACGTTGAGGGAGGTCAGGGAGCCGTCGGCGTGGACCCAGGTGGGTTCGAAGGAGCGCCGGTCGATATACCTTTTGACGACGGGGGTGTCCTTCTTCCCCGGCGGAAGGCGCCGGGGAGGACAGGGGCCGATCCCGTCCGGGTCGGGGACCCTTTCCTCGCCGGGGAAGGGCCGGCGCGGCGGGGACCAGCGGACC
>JALUZX010000624.1 GCA_027011425.1 Planctomycetota bacterium | reverse complement strand
TCTGTGAAGAAGGAGCCAGGAGCGGACGTGAAGAGGACGCAACGCACCATCCGGAGTGAAGTGGAATTTTCCGGGGTAGGTCTCCACCGGGGCAAGGAGGTCCGGGTGAGGATCAAGCCTGCCCCCCCGGATCACGGCGTGGTCTTCACGAGGGTCGACCTGGAGGACGCTCCCCAGATCCCGGCCAGCCCGGACAGCATCCTGGTCAAGGAAAGGCGGACCTCCCTCAAGCAGGGCCCCGCCGAGGTGGAGACAGTGGAGCACCTCCTGGCTTCCTTCAAGGGCCTCATGGTGGACAACCTGGAGGTGGAGTTGGACGGGGAGGAGATCCCCGGGATGGACGGCTCCTGCGCTCCCCTGGTGGAGATCCTGGAGAAAGCGGGTTTCCAGGAGCAGAAGGCCATGGCCCGGTTCTTTCAACTGAAGGAGCCGGTCTACGTGCGGGAGGGAAACCGTTCCATCGCCGCCTTTCCCGCCGAGGAGGGCCTGACCCTGGAATACCACCTGGACATCCCGGGAGGTCCCAGGCAGGCCGTCTTCTGGCAATACGGGCAGGACGGGTTCGCCCGGGAGCTGGCCCCGGCGCGCACTTTCTGCATGGAAGAGGAGGCGGAAAGGCTCAAGGAGGAGGGCTTCGGCCGGGGGGCCAACTACGAGAACACCCTGGTGCTCACCCGGGAAGGAACGCCGGTGGAGAATGAACTGCGTTTTCCCGACGAACCCGCCCGGCACAAGGTTCTTGACCTCCTGGGGGACCTTGCCCTGCTCGGCATGGATCTCGGGGCCCACGTGATCGCCCATCGCTCTGGGCACGCCCAGAACGTCAAACTCCTGAGGCGGATTTACGAGCAGGTCCAGGAAGCCGAGGCCGCCGGCGAATTCAGGCACGAGACCAGCATCGACATCCGGGACATCATGAAGCTCCTTCCCCACCGGTATCCTTTTCTCCTGATCGACAGGGTGGTGGAGTTGGACGGATTCCGGCGTGCCGTGGGAATCAAGAACGTCACCATCAACGAGCCCTTCTTCCAGGGGCACTGGCCGGAACAGCCCATCATGCCGGGTGTCCTTCAACTGGAGGCCATGGCCCAGCTTGCGGGGGTGCTCCTTTTGAGGAAGCTGGAGAACACCGGGAAACTCGCCGTTCTGTGGTCCATCGACAAGGTGAAGCTGAGGGGCGCCGTGATTCCGGGGGACCAGCTCCGGATCGAGGTAGAAACGGTTCGGCTGAAATCATCCCTCGGCCACGTCCGGGCCAGGGCCAAGGTCAGGGGGAAGCTGGTGGCCGAAGCCCAGCTCAAGTTCACCCTCATCGAGGCTTGAGGAAGAGCCGGGAAGGGGCGCTGTTTTGGACCGGGACAAGCTCAGGGTTTCCGTGGTAGGAGTGGGCCACCTGGGGAAGGCCCACGCCAGGATTCTTTCGGACCTCCCCGGGGCCAGGCTCGTTTCGGTGGCGGACGTCAAGGCGGACACCGCCCGGGAGCAGGGGGAGAAATACGGCGTGCCCTGGACCACGGATTTCCACGAGATTCCCGGGGAACCTGAGGCGGTCTGCGTCGTGGTGCCCACCAAGGCCCATTTCCTGGTGGCCTCCTGGTTTTTGGAAAGGGGAGTCCACGTCCTGGTGGAGAAGCCCATGGCCGGGACCCTGGAGGAGGCGGACCGGCTCATCGAGCTGGCCCGGGAGAGGGGCCTGACCCTCCAGGTGGGCCACGTGGAGAGGTTCAATCCCATTCTCGCGGCGGTCCGGGACATGGGGATCCGGCCTCGCTACATGGAGGCCCAGAGAGTGGCCCCCTTCACCTTCAGGTCCGTCGACGTGGGGGTCGTCCAGGACCTGATGATCCACGACCTGGACATCATCTTTTCTCTAACCGGGGGGGGGGATGTGGTGGACGTGGAGGCCTTCGGGGGAAGCGTCTTCACCGACAAGGAAGACCTGGCCACGGCCAGGCTCATCTTCTCCTCGGGGGAGGTGGCGCACCTCACAGCGAGCCGTGTCGCTCTTCATCCGGACCGGAAATTCAGGCTTTTCGCCGAGGACTCCTACGTCTCCATGGATTTCGGGAAAAAATATGGAATCCTGATCAAGAAGGGGCCCGGCTGGGACAGGGGGAAGCTGGATCTTTCCAAGATCGACCCCTCGAGGATCGGGGATCTCTGGAAGTTCGTCTACGAAGGGCTTCTCACGGTCAAGGAGATCAAGGCCAAGGACGCGGAGCCTCTCAAGGAGGAACTCCTGGACTTCGTTCGTTGCGTCAAGACCGGCGATGAGCCCCTGGTGACGGGCGCCCAGGGCCGCAGGGCCCTGAAGGTCGCCTTCGAGATCGAGAAAGCTCTCAGGGCCAGGCCCTGGTGAGCGGGAGGAATGGAATGGTGTTTCGGGAAGACCTTGCGAAGAGGAAACAAGCGGACCTGGAGCAGGAGATGCTCGAGGCCTGGCGGAAGGAGGACCTCTTTCACAAGTGCCTGGAAGCCCGGGCGGGGGCCGAACCCTTCGCCTTCTACGAGGGTCCGCCCACGGCCAACGGGAAACCCGGGATCCACCACGTCTTCTCCAGGACCATCAAAGATACCGTGTGCCGGTTTCAGAACATGCGGGGGAGGCTCGTGCGCAGGAAGGCCGGGTGGGACACCCACGGCCTGCCCGTGGAACTCGAGGTGGAGAAGCAACTCGGGATCTCGGGGAAACCCCAGATAGAGGAGTACGGGATCGCCCGTTTCAACGCCAAGTGCAGGGAGAACATCTTCACCTACAAGGAGGAATGGGAGCGGCTCTCCGAGCGGATCGGATTCTGGCTGGACTACGAGGACGCCTATATCACCTGTTCCAACGACTACATCGAGTCGGTCTGGTGGATCCTGAAGAGGTTCTTCGACGCCGGCCTGGTCTACCGGGGCCACAAGATCCTTCCCTACTGCGCCCGGTGCGGCACCGGCCTTTCCAGCCACGAGGTCGCCCTGGGTTACAAGGAGGTCGAGGATCCTTCCGCCACGGTCCGGTTTCCCCTTCTTGACGGGGAAGGGGAGGAGGTGCCGGGGGTCTTCTTTCTGGCCTGGACCACCACGCCCTGGACCCTTCTGTCCAACGTCGCCCTGGCGGTCCACCCGGAGATCGAATACGCCCTGGCGCGCAGAAAGGAGGGGGACCGGGAGGAGTCCCTCTGGCTGGCCAAGGAGAGGATCCCCGCAGTGTTCGGGGAGGAGCCGGTGGAGATCGTTGAGACCAGGCCCGGAAGGGACCTGGTGGGCCTGCGCTACCAATGCCTCTTTCCGGATATTCCGGTCCCCGCCAATGAGAGGCTCTGGAGAGTCTACGCGGCGGACTTCGTCACCACCGAGGAGGGAACGGGCATCGTCCACCAGGCTGCTTACGGGCAGGAGGACTGGGACCTGATCCGGAGGGAGGGGCTCTACCCCCTCATGGCCGTGGGGCCCGACGGGCGGGTGACCGAAGAGGCGGAGGGGCCCTGGCGGGGAAAGTGGTTCAAGGAGGCCGACAAGGACGTGCTCAGGGACCTCCGCGGGAGGGGGCTTCTCTTCGCTTCCCAGCGCATGCGGCACAGCTACCCGCACTGCTGGCGGGACGACGAGCCCCTCATGTATTTCGCAACCCCGGCCTGGTATATCCGGACCACCGATCTCAAGGAGAGGATGCTCAGGAAGAACGAGGAGATCCGGTGGGTCCCCACGGAGATCGGGAAGGGCCGCTTCGGGGAGTGGCTGGAGAACAACGTGGACTGGGCCTTGTCCAGGGACCGCTACTGGGGGACGCCCCTTCCCTTCTGGGTATGCGGGAAGTGCGGGCACGTACACGCCGTGGGGTCCGTCGCCGAATTGAAGGAACTCGGCGGGCGATGGGAGGGGGAGCTGGACCTGCACAGGCCGTTCGTGGACGAGGTTCGTTTCCCCTGCACGAAGGAAGGGTGCGACGGTGTCATGGAGCGGACCCCGGCCGTGGCGGATTGCTGGTTCGATTCCGGGTCCATGCCCTACGCCCAGTATCACTACCCCTTCGAGAACAAGGATCTCCTGGAAGAGGAGCAGTTCCCGGCGGACTTCATTGCGGAAGGCCTGGACCAGACCCGCGGTTGGTTTTATACGTTGCATGTAATCGGGACCTTCCTGTTCGACAGTCCCGCCTACAAGGCCGTCGTGGTCAACGGGCTCGTCCTCGACAAGGAAGGGCGGAAGATGTCCAAGCGGCTGGGCAACGCCGCGGATCCCTGGGAAGTCATCGGCGAGCACGGAGTGGATCCGCTGCGGTTCTACCTGCTCGCCTCGGGCCCGCCTCACCAGCCGAAGAGGTTCGACTCCTCTGCCGTGGGGGAGGTGGGCAGGAAGGTCCTGGGGACCCTCTGGAATTCCTTCCAGTTCTTCGCCCAGTACGCCAACCTGGACGGTTATTCCGCCGGCCAGGAAGCTCCTCCGGTCAAGGAAAGAAGCCGGGCGGACCGGTGGATTCTCTCCAGGCTCCAGACCCTCAAGGGAAACGTTCTGGAGAGCATGGAGAACTTCGACTTGACCAGGGCCCTGAGGACGGTCCGGGCTTTTTTGGAGGATGAGCTTTCCAACTGGTATATCCGAAGGAGCAGAAAGAGGTTCTGGGGGCCCGAGAAGGCGTCGGAGTCCTCCGACAAGGCCGCGGCATACGCCACATTGGCGGAGGCGTTGCGGACCGTCGCCCTTCTCCTGGCGCCGGCCCTTCCTTTCAGCGCGGACATTCTATGGAGGGAGGTCCGCCGGGCGGGTGATCCTCTCTCGGTCCACCTGGCCGAATTTCCCCTTCCCGAGGAAGAGCTGAAGGATCCCGCCCTGGATGCCGGGATGAACGTGGTCCTCAAGGTGGTCCGGCTTGGACGCCAGGTCCGTGCGGAGCACAACCTCAAGGTCCGCCAGCCTCTTGGGAGGATGCTCGTGGGCCTTCCCCCTGGGGAATCCCCGGATGTCCTGGAAGATCCTTCCTTTCGGGACCAGATCCTGGAGGAGCTGAACATCAAGACCCTGGAGGTTCCCGAGGAGCTGGGAGCCTACAGGGAAATTCGGGTCAAGCCCAACTTCCCCGTCCTTGGAAAGAAGGCCGGGAAGGCCATGAAGGGCATCCAGAAGGCCTTGCAATCCTTGTCGCCCGCCCAGGCCGAGGAGGTTCGTTCCACGGGAAGGATCGCCTTGGATGTGGACGGGAAGACCTGGCAACTCGGAGAGGAAGACCTGGTCCTGGACGTGCGGGAGCGGGAGGGCTTCGCCGTGGCGACCCACCAGGGATATACGGTAGTATTGGACACTACGATCGATGAGGCCCTGCGCATGGAGGGCCTCGCGCGGGAGCTGGTGAGCAAGATCCAGAACCAGAGAAAGGCGGAGGGCTTCAACCTGGGAGACAGGATACGGATCGAGGTTTCTGCCCCAGCGGATGCGGCCCGCGCGATCAGGGAATGGGAAGGAATGATCGCCGGAGAGACGCTTGCCAAGGAGATCGATGTCCTTCCAGGTGGAGAGGAGGGCGGTTCCGGGTGGAAGGCATGGGACCTCAACGGGATCCCCGTCCGGGTCCGGTTGAGCAGGGCCTGACCCCCTCTTTCTTCGCGGCCTTCTTTCTTCGTCGTGGGAGTTGCCTTCCCCGGTGGAAGGAGGTATTCTCCGTATTGACCCCTGCGGTGCCCGTGATGGCGCTCGTGGATGTAAAGTCTGAACCGATGAGCCAGCGCAGGGAGCCTATCTTTCGCGGCATTCCGCCCGGTGCGTGCGCACGAAGGAGGGTGCCCGATGAGGTTCCCACCTTGAAGCGAGGGTTCAGGACGATTCCGGCCCACACGGCACAGGCGGGGGTATTTTTCGTACGCCCGGAAGGTCCCCTTCTCCCCCGCGCGGCCTCCGTGATCCCGGGGGGTCTCCCCATTGGGTGTTTTCTGGATCCCGGAGGAAAAAGAAGGAGGGAGCGGCACGGGCCGGCTCCGGTGGGGGAAGAGGGGAGAATCCACTTGGACCTGGCCGGCGGGGGTGATAGTTTTTTCCCGGCGGTCCTTGGTGGCCCGGAAGACCCTTTCATCCCTCCGGGTTCGAGGCTGGGAGGTCTGGTCGATGCGTTACTTCATCTTGACCCTGGTTCTGGCGGTTCTTGCCTGGTTCGGGTACGACTTTTTGGCGGGGAAGAAGGAATCCCGGGCGGCGGGACGAAACCTTCCCGCCTCTGGTGAAGTCCTTTCCACCACCCCGATGGTGCCAGGCGGGGGTATTTCCGAAAAGAAACCGGTCCAGGGGGAGACTCCAGGAAGTGCCGGGGAGAAGGCAGGGAGCGCTCCCGCCCCGGCCCCTTCCAGCCGGGGTGAAATCAAGGTGGTGGAAAGACTGCTGGGGAGGGGCGACCTCAAGAGCCTGGCCCGGATGGTCCGGGAAAAGGCCCCCGACCTGGCAGGAAACCCCAAGTTCCGTTCCTTCGCCCTCCAGGGTGCCCGCAAGGCCCTGGAAAAGGGGGACGCCGAAAGGGCCGCCCGGATCCTCACGGACCTCCTTGACGCATGGACCCGTGGACCCCTTGGAGAGAAAGACCTGGCCGAGTTCGAAAGGGCCAGTGCCCTTCTGAGGCGGGTCATGAACGTCCTCCTCTTCAACCCCGGAGGAGCCTGGCGGTCCCGGACCTACCTTGTGAAGAGAGGAGACGTGCTCGAAAGGATCGCCCGGCGCTTCGGGCGGGCCGAGGGATACAGGGTGACCCCCGGGTTCCTGGAAGCCGTCAACAGGATCACTGCCCGCCGGCTCAGGGCGGGCCAGAAACTCAGGATCCCCCTGGGAAGGCTCCACGTGGTGGTGGAGAAGAAGTCCTTCGTCCTCAAGCTCTTCCTGGACGACGTTCTGATCCGGATCTACAGGGTGGGCCTGGGCAGGGAGGGGAAGACCCCCGCGGCCGATTTCACGGTTCTTCTCAAGCAAAAGAA
>JALUZX010000623.1 GCA_027011425.1 Planctomycetota bacterium | reverse complement strand
ATCTGGTAGAGTCTTCCATGGCCGGTCTCCTTTCGTTGTCTAGGGGCCTCGAGCCCGGTTGATGAAATGCAGCACTTTACAGTGACTGCGCCACAAAGGGGACTGGCCTTCTCATTTCATCTACACCAGATCGTCGGCAGAGGGCCTGTGTGCAAATCTGGGACGAGGATGGGGAGCCTCCGGCGTTCCATACACATTCCCATTCCTTTGATTCCGGGGGAGGAGACGTTAACCTGTGCTCTCCAATCGTCCGGCCTTGCGCCTCAAGCCAGGAGAGGACCATGCTCAACCCGATCCGGTGGCTGATGGGAAAGTTCTCCATCGACATGGGGATCGATCTCGGTACGGCCAACACCCTGGTCTACGTCAAGGACGAAGGTGTGGTCCTCTCGGAGCCCTCCGTGGTGGCCGTCCAGAGGGGCACCACCGAGGTCCTCCTCGGGGGAGAGGCCGTGGGAAACCGGGCCAAGGAGATGCTGGGCCGCACCCCGGCCAACGTGGTGGCCATCCGGCCCCTCAAAGCTGGGACCATCACCTCCTTCGACATCACCGAGAAGATGCTCCGCTACTTCATCCAGCGGGTCCACAACCGCCACCACTGGGTGAAGCCCCAGGTGGTGATCTCCGTCTCCTCGGGAATCACCGCCGTGGAACGGCGGGCCGTAATCTCTTCGGCCGAGCGGGCCGGCGCCCGGAAGGTCTACCTGGTGGACCAGCCTACGGCGGCGGCCATCGGGGCCGGCCTTCCCGTTACCGAGCCCCAGGGATGCATGGTGGTGGACATCGGGGGAGGAACCACGGAAGTGGCGGTCCTCTCCCTGGGCGGCGTGGTCCAGTCCCAGTGCGTGCGCGCCGCGGGGGACGACTTCGACCAGGCGATCATCCGCTTCCTCAAGGACGAACACGGCCTGGTCATCGGCCCCCAGATGGCTGAGAAGATCAAGATCAACATCGGGTCCGTGGCTCCCATGGACCAGGAATACTCCATGGCCGTCCGGGGCCGGGAGGTGATGAACGGTTTGCCCCGGGAGACGACGGTCACCTCCGACAAGGTGAGGGAGGCGCTTCAAGGTCCCGTGCGGGAGATCGTGGAAGCCATCAAGGCCACCCTGGAGAAGACCCCTCCCGAGATCAGCGCGGACCTGGTGGAGCGGGGCATCCTGCTCTGCGGGGGCGGCGCTCTCCTCAAGGGGATCGATCGGGTGATCCACGAGGAGACCCAGCTCGACGTGACCGTGGCCGACGAGCCTCTCTCCTGCGTGGTCCGGGGGACGGGCGTCTTCCTGGAGAACCTGGACCTGCTGGAAGGGGTCTTGAACCAGGAAGAGGAGATGGGCTGATTCCGCTTCCCCGGGGCGGACGTCGGGCTCCGGCGGGAGGGCCCTTTTGGGAGGGGCGGTGTTCCAGAGGAACGATGGAGGGCATTCCGGGGGAGCGGAACGCCTGAAACACAGGGCGGCCCTGGCGCTTCTGGCCGGGCTGTTCCTGTGGGCCGCTCTGCCGGGAAGGAGTCCTTCCTTCCCCGAGGAGGCCCTTCTCTCCCCCCTGGTCTACCTGGCGGGCCTCCCTGGATTCCTTTTCGGGAGCCCGGATTCTCCCCTCCGGCCCCCGTCCGTCCGGGTTCGAAAGGCCTGGATGGAGCTGGTCCGGTTCGAGGAGGAGAGCACCCGCCCTCCTTTTCCGGGCAGGACGATCAAGGCCGACGTCCTGGCCAGGTCCGGCCGGGGCGGGGCGGGCTGGAAGGACCTGCTCCTCCTTTCGATCCCCATGGGGTTCGGGGGAACCCGTCCCGGCGATCCCTGCCTGGTGGGGAAAGTCCTGGTGGGATACCTGGATCCGGGCCCTCCTCCCGCGCCCGGGGGGAGCGGGCTTTTCTCTTTTCTTTCTTCCCCCAGGGCCAGGCCTCCCC
>JALUZX010000622.1 GCA_027011425.1 Planctomycetota bacterium | reverse complement strand
GGCCACGTACCACTGGCCGGAACGGACCACCATGACCGGCGGCGTCCTCCCGAAATTCTTCCGGAAGGCCTCCTCCATGGCGGCCTTTGCTTTCTTCTCCCATCCCCGCCGCACCAGGGCCACCACGGCCCCGCCGAAGCCGGCCCCGGACATCTTGGCCCCAAGCACGCCTTTTACGGTCCGGGTGGTCTCCACCAGGAGGTCCAGCTCGGGACAGCTCACCTCGTAGAGGTCGCGCAGGCTCTCGTGGGAGGCGTACATGAGTTCCCCGAAGCGCTCCAGGTCCCTTGCCTTCAGGGCCCGGACGGCCTCTTCCACCCGCTTCTGCTCGAAGATCACGTGCCGGGCCCGCATGAGGGTCTCCTTGTCCAGCCCCGCCCCCCGCTCGGCCTCCTCCAGGAGATCCTCTCCCGCCGCCGCCAGGTGGGACGGCGAGTCGCGCCCGTCCTCCCGGGCGATCCGGGCGAGCACGTTGAGGGCCGCCTCGCAGCTCGCCGTCCTCTCGTTGTAATTGGAGGCCCCCAGCTCCCGGGGAACCCCCGAATCCGCCACGAGGACCTTGACCTTCCGCTCCTCCAGGGGGATGACCTCGTATTCCAGAGTGGCGCAATCGAGCTTCAGGATCCCGCTCAGCCTGCCGTACCAGGAGGCGAACTGGTCCATGATTCCGCACCTGACCCCGGCGAAACGGTGCTCCGCCTCCCGGCAGAGCTGGGGAGCCTCGCCGTCGTAATCCATGGTTCCGGCAAAGCGGGTCAGGGCCAGGAAGACGGCGATCTCCAGGGCCGCCGAGGAGGAGAGGCCCGCCCTCATGGGGAGGTCGCCGTGGACGAGAAGCCTCGCCCCCGGGATGGAACATCCCCTCCCGACCAGCCCGGCGGCGACGCCGGCCACGTAGTCCGAAAAATCCGCCGCCTTGCCCGGCCCCACCCGGGGCTCCAGCCCTCCCAGGGCCAGCTCGCGCTCGGCGTCCAGGTCGGCGGCCCGCACCAGGAGCCTTCCGGCGGGGCCGGGCCCCACGGCGGCGGAGACCCCCAGGTCCAAAGAGAGCGGAAGAACCGTCCCGCCGCAATAGTCGATGTGCTCTCCCAGGAGATTCACCCGCCCCGGGGCCGAGGCCGTCAGGTCGGGGGGGCGGCCGGTCCAGCTCGCGTAGAGGGCCCTGGTCTTCTCCGGGTCCATGGCAGGCTCCTTTTGAATCCAAGGGTGGGGCCGGTCGGGCCGGGAATCAACCCTTTTCCCGGCGCTTCCGCCCAAGGGGGGTCAGAACTCCCGGACCGCCTCGAACATGGCCAGGATGTTCTCCGGGGGGACGTCGGGGAGGATGTTGTGGACCGTATTGAATACGTATCCACCTCCCGGCATCCAGGTATCCAGGAGCTTCTTCACGTGGTCCTTCACCTCCAGGGAAGTCCCCCGGTTGAGGACGCTCTTGGTGTCGCACCCACCGCCCCAGAAGGTCAGGTCCCGGCCGAATTCCCCCTTCAGCGCGGCCGGGTCCATGTCCTTGGCCCCGATCTGCACGGGATTGAGGATCTCGAAGCCCGCCTCGATCAGGTCAGGGATCAGCTTGTAGATGGAGCCGCAGGAGTGGAGGAAGGGCCGCATCCGGCTGTGTTTCTTGACAAAGGCGCAGAGCGCGGCGTGGCGGGGCTTGAAGAGCTTCCGGTAGGTCCGGGGGGACATGAGAGGGCCCGAGTCCATGCCCAGGTCGTCGCCGAAGCGGACCACGTCGGCGATGTCCCCTACGGCCTCGCAGAGTTTGCCCAGGCCCTCCAGGTGGACCTCCATCAAGGCGTCCAGGAGCCCTTCCACCCGGCCGGGCTGGTCCACCAGGTCCATGAGGAAATTGTCGATCCGCCGCAGAAAGGTCCCCCACTCGAAGAGGTTGCAACCCGCCCCCACCAGGAT
>JALUZX010000621.1 GCA_027011425.1 Planctomycetota bacterium | reverse complement strand
GCGCGTCGCCTGGGTGGCCGGCCCGGCCGGCCTGGCCGTCCCCCCCGGCGACGCGCAGGCCCTCTCCCGGGCCATGGAGACCCTCGCCACGGATCCCCAAAAGAAAAAAACCCTCTCCGCCGCCGCCCTCTCCCGTTCCAAAGAATTCACCTGGCAAAAGACCGCCCGCCGCCTGGCCGCCCTCCTCCAACAAAACACGTAGGGGACGCAGGGTGGAATAGACAGTTCCCCCTGCTCAGTCCCTGGGCATACCCTCTTGCAATCCCCTCAGGTCCGGGCCCTCTCACCGGAGGGGTGGAAACCAGGAACGTAGGAGGGAGACGAACCGGGCGAAGGAAGGGTCCTTGCATCACTTGAGGCCCACTTTGGAGGCCAGGTCGCCATAAATCGACGAGGAGCGGGGCAGGCGGGTCCTCCGGAGCACCTTTTCCAGGGCTTCCTTGGGCTTCCTCGGCTTCATTTCCCCCTTCTTCCAGAGCCCTTGTTTTTCGAGCCATTCACGAATCGGGGTTTCTCTCTTTTTCCACCCAAGGCACTCGGCGATTTTTGGAGATCGCTCCAAACCCAGGCTTCCAGCTCCGGCTCGAGGACGACGACACCCGCCCAGTCTCCCATTCCCGCCCTTTGGAATTTCTCCCGAACCTTCTCTTCGAGATCCAGCGCGGATCCTGCAGGACCCCCCCTCCATGCAAAATCCAGCATGAGCAACCCATGCCGGAACTCCCTCCGAAAGCCCCTGAAGATTTCCGGCCCATCTTGAAAACAACCGGGGTCTCTTTGGGGATGGACATAGATATCCAGAGTCACCTTGCGGATTCCCAAGGAGTGCAGGCGTTTCCCGAAAAGGACCCGGACTGCGGCCTCCATGTTCTTGTCCGCCACCCATACGACAAGATCCTTCATCCCAGGACGCCGCCTGAAAAGAGGGTGCCCAGTTCCACGGCTCCCTTCCAGGCTCTTGACCCGGATTATTCATGAATGCCCTGCTGCAAGCCCGGATCTGCAAGCCATTGCGGGCGTCCTCGGGCCTCGGATCCTCGACGTGCTGTCGAGCACGCCTGTGGTCCTCGCCCCTGCGGGTGCCCACCCTGGCCAGCATCTCCGGGCTTTCACGACGAACCTTCATGAATAATCCGGGTTAAGGCGGGATGCTCGTCCCCCCTGACGATGTCCGTGGCGCCCTCACGATTTCTCGCGAAACAGAGGATCTGCCTGGGTTCCGCCAGGCTGAGCAGAATAGGAGAGTGGGTAGCGGCGAGGACCTGGGCGTCATACACGGAAGAAAGAGATTGAAAAGCGTTTTCCACAGCCCTCGGGTGAATACCGTTCTCAGGCTCCTCGATGAGGTAAACCCCTGAAACCATGGGTGCGTAGGCCAGAAGGGTCAGTGCCATCAGACGCAAGGTCCCGTCGGATACCAACCAGCTCGGAGCCTAGAGGCCGTTTTCGAAACGAAGAACGAGATACCGGTGCCGATCCTCCTCCCTTTCACGGGTGGTAACCCCCACAAGGCCCGGAATTGCTTCCTTGAGATGCCCAATCCAGCGCTTCAGGCGGTCTGGATGCCTCTGTTCCAGCTCATGGATGACCCAGGGGAGGTTGGATCCGTCCGGCAGGAATCCCTTGGCCCTCGCGGGAGGACTGGGATTCCTCATGGCCTGGCTCGACAAGGTGATCCTCTGAACCCCTTCCATGAGGAGATTCCGCGCCCATATGGCCCCGGGAAACTTCTCGGGATCTTCCGGAAGATTCGCGAGGGCGGATTTCTCCGGCGCCAGCTTGAAGGGGTTGTTCCATCTTGTGGTCTCGGAATAGAAATAGACATTCTCGGGTTCCCTGCCCCGGGAGACCACTTTCCTCCATCCTTGGGGAGACTTGGCGCCGTGACGCCGGACGATACTCTCCGGGGGCTCTTCCGGGTCGGGAAAGAGTTCCTTCTGAAAGGACTGCTTCCCCGGTCCTTTCCTTTCCGGCCTGAGCCAAAGATTCTCCGTGGCAAGTTCCAGGCCCCTGTTCCCCACAATGGCCACTTCGTAGCGGATGAGTTTCCACCTGGGATTTTCCAGCCGCTCCTGGATTCCTGGAGGGATGGCAAGTTCCACGGCCAATTCGAAGCGGGGACCCTTTCTCAGCCATACCAAGTGCTGGAGATCGGGAGCCCGCATGGGGATTCCCAGGCTCGCATCTCCCTCGACCGCCCTGTCCACCCCTCCCCGGAGCACGTCCCCCAGGAAAGCGACAACGTCCAGAAAAGTGGACTTGCCGCTGGCATTGGAACCCTCCCACGGACCTGGATACATACCTCAGGGCCCGGTAGCCAAGCGCTTCGATTCTTTGGATCATGCGTCTCTTCCTCCCTGCTTTTTCCCCCCTTCCAGGTTGCCGGGATTCTATCCTCTCCCATTGGTGGATTGAAGTTCAGAGGGAGAAGGCCCCCCCACCTGGATGGCATGCCGGCCGACCTGTGGGCCTACCCTCAAAAAGGTGCATCAAAAGTCCGGGAGATCATTGGATCCGCCCCTCCAGGCAAGCCAGGGCCCCCTCCAGGGGCACCCCGGCGCCGTGGGCCGCCAAGAAAGAGATGGCCCGGGCTCAGGAAAAGGGGCTGGTCTGGATCGCCTCCTTCGCCTCCCTGGCCCTGGCGGAGATCTACCTGCGGGACCGATTGAAGGAGCTGATGCTTTCCGGCGGGGGCCGGACGGCAGGGGCCTGCCTGGCCATCCTGGTCCCCAGGGACACCTTCACATGGGCGTCCGTCCCCTGATCTCAGAGCATTTCGGCAAGCCTGTATATCAGATCCCAGGCCGCCAGGGCGTCCTCCAGGGTGGTCTGGGTCTGGCCGGTCACCATGCGGATCGTATAGGCGCCGCGGAGCCTGGTGTGGGAGAGGAAGGCCTTGCCCGTCTCGTTCACGGCCTGGAGAAATTTCTCGCTGAGGGCGTCGAGCCTCTCCGGGTCGTCCTCGCCGAGCGGGTGGTACCGGAAGCAAAGCAGGTTTAAAATGCGGGGCGCCAGGATCTCGAAATCCTCCCTCCCCCGGATCTCCTCCTCCAGGCAGCGGGCGATCTCGACGTGCCTCCTCAGGATCTCCCGGATCCCTTCCACCCCGTAGCTTCGGATCACGAACCAGAGCTTCAGGGCCCGAAACCGCCAGGGGCCGGAATCCCGCCTCCAGGTCGGCCCGGACCGCCTTCTCCAGCTCTTCGGGAAGGAGGGCGAAGTTCTCGTCCACCCCCACCTTCCGGAAACTCTCCCTGCCGAAACCGGCGATCTTCACGGCCTTTTCGATGGAGGAGTGGGTCTCCGTAGAGCCGTAGATGGTGAACCGCTCCCCCGTTTCGAAGCCCCTTTCGTTCACGCCGAAGCCCGTGGCCTTCTCCCGGGCCGTAATGAGCGAGACCAGGGTGGACGTAGAGGCCGTGTCCTGGATCACGCCCGTATATTTCCCGGGCAATCCGATCATCTTCCCGAGCCAGCCCATCACCCTCTCCTCCAGCTCCGTGGCCGCCGGGGAGGTGAGCCAGCTCATGCACTGGGCCCCAAGGGTCGCCGTGAGCATCTCCGCCAGCACCGAGGGCGGGGAAGAATTGGCCGGGAAGTAGGCGAAAAACGAAGGGTGTTGCCAGTGGGTGATCCCGGGCAGGATAGTTTCCCGGAAGTCGGAGAAGATCGCCGGGAAGGGCTCCCCCTTCTCAGGCGGCTCCTCGGGGAGGGCGCCCAGGATCTCCCCGGGCCGGACCCCCGGTTTCACCGGGTAGTCCCGGATTCCCTCCAGGTAGTCCGCCATCCAGTCCACAAGCCTGTGGGCCTCGCTCCTGAATTCCTCGAGATCCATTTCGCAACCTCACACTTCCGGGCCGACTACCTTCCTGGATTCTCCGTTCCTTTGCCGATCTCGGAGGCCAGTTCCTTCCAAGGATTTCATCTCGACCTCTTTTTCTTCGAAATCTCTTCACTTGCTGACAGAGGCGACCAAAGTCTTGTCTGGTCATGAACTCCGTAGCTTCTTCGGGGTGTCCCCCGACCATTCACCCTCCCCAGGGAAATGGAGCTTTCTCCGGGAGAAGGGCTTGACGGAAAGGGTGGAGGCCCTATTTTCTCACCTGTTCCTTCAGGAGGGAGAAAAAAGTGGCCAAGCCGGCGCCTATCCTTGCGGGGATCCTTGTTTTCCTTGGAATCCTCTGGCTGGTCCTGGAAGGAGGGAATCCTCCGGAAACTCCGCCCTTGCCCGGGCGGACAGCCGGGAAGGCGCCCGCCCCCCCTCCGCCCCTCTCCATGGACCATCCGGGAAAGGGAAAGAGCCGGAAGAAAGGAGAAACTCCGAAGCGCAAGGAGGTGGAACTCCCGCCTGCGGAAAGGCCCTGGAAGGTCCTGGTCGTGGAGAAGACCACGGGCAAGCCCGTTCCCAAGGCGCGGGTCATGGTCCTGGACCTCTCCAAGTCTTCCTATTCCAAGCATATCTAGTATGAAATCAGGCGCACCGGCGTCCGGGCGATCAAAGCCAACCTCCTCCGGGACGGAAAGAATTTCTGGACCGACCGGAAAGGCGTGGCCTGGATCCCTCCCCTGGAAAAGAAGAAGGGCGTCTACCTGGGGGCCAGGAAAGGCTTCCGCTGGGCCCTTCTGGAGGGGAAGGAGATCGGCAATCCGCCCTTGACCCTGGAACTCATCCCCTCCCCGGTGGCGGTGGTCCAGGTCGTGGACGCCGGCGGAAGGCCCCGGCCCGGAGTCCCCGTGAGGTTCCAGTTTCATGGAGAGCTGTTTACCATACAAAGAAAACTCGTGACCAAGGCCCCTGATGGGAAAGCCTTCGTTAGGGAGGAGGACCTTCACAAATTCCGGCCCAAGGCCAAGGAGGTTTTTCAAGCGAGCCTGGCCTTCCCATGCAGGGACAAGACGTGGAAGGAAGGCGTCATGGCGCCTTTTCCAGGGAAACCCGTGGTTCTTCACCTTCCTCCCACGGGAAGCGTGGAAGTCCTGGTCCGGAGTTCCAAGGGCCCCGTTCCGGACGACAGGTACATCGTCTACCTCGAAGCCGTGGATCCGAAGAGGCCCCGGAGGGTGTTCCCGGATTTCCATTCCCAATGGCTGTTCGGCGGCTACATCAAGGCAGGGAAGGCCTTCTTCCCATTCGTGGAAACGGGGCTTACGCTACAGGCGGCACTGGGAACCTGGGAATTCTTTAAGTCGACTCTTTCCCCTTCCATCGTAAAGCAAGGACCGCTCGTTCCGGGAAGCAAAGTCATCTTCCACTTCCAGGTCCGGGTCCGCGGGAAATCTTTCATTTCCGGAAGGATCCTCCTCCCATCGGGGAAACCCGCCTCGGACAAGACCATCAATTTCCGGATCGTGATCCACGACAGCGATAATTTGAGAGGTTGGTCCCGTTTCAAAAAATCCACGGATGGAAAGGGAAGGTTCCGCCTGGAATTGGATAATGGAGAATTCCATGGCAAAAAACGAGTTCTGGATGTCATCCTTCCGCCCTACCGCTCCAGGGGCGCCCTGGCGGGGAGAGTGGATTTGACAAGGGACTTTCCGCCCGGTGTCACCGATCTTGGCGACATCCACCTTACGGAGTTCCCTCTCCTGGTCTCGGGAAAAGTCCTGGATCCTCGGGGAAATCCCATCGAGGGCGCGAAGGTCGAAGTCCTGGAGAAGAACCCTTCCCCCCTGGTCCTTGGGCCTTCCGGCCCCTCCGGCATCCCTGAAACCGAGACCCGGACCGACGATAAGGGGAGATTTGCCATCTACGGGAAGCTCGCTTCCGGAATAGCGTTTCTCAAGGCCTCCAAGGATGGGTGGCTCCCATCCTCCAAAAAAACGTTCCGGGAGGCTGAAAAGAACGTACGCCTCTTCCTGAGCAAAGGTAAGGACCTAACGGTGGAGGTCTCTCTGTCCAAGGGGATTTCCCTCATGGACCTCTCGAGTGACCTGGTCATTCTCAGGCCCGGAGGAAGACATTGGTCTTACGATTGGGGGGTTTCCGGGAAGAACAGTTGGACCTGGAAAGGCATCCCCCATGGAAAGTACGAATTGAAAGTCTTTCTCAAGGGATCCGGATATCCTCTTGTCCGGGTCCAGGACATCCTCGTCCCCCCGGAAGGGAAGTGCCGGGACCCAAGGATCCACCCCCTCGACCTGAGGGGAAAGATCCGGAAGTCCCTCCTGGAGGTCCTGGATCCGAAGGGAAGGCCCATCCCCTATTTCACCGTCTACTGGGGAAAAGACAGGGAATCCGGGATCCTGTGCCGGGCCGGGCAAGCCCTTCTTCTTCCCATGGGCGACTTCTCGTCGGTCTGGGTGGAGGCGAAGGGATACAGGCCCAGGAAGATCCCCGTTCCCTCGGGGAAAACCAGGGTCGTCCTCGAGCCGGGATATCCCATCCGACTGATCTACTCGGGGAAGTTGCCCTACCCCAAAAAGCCCCATCAATTCCGCGCGTCCCTCCATCTGGTCCGGCCCGAAACCGGCCCCGGAATGCCCGACTTGAAGAAAGACCCCACTTTTTTCGCCCGGGGAGGTTTCTTTCTCTCCGATCAATCCCTCCGGATGACCGTGCCCTTCCCGGGAACCTACAAGGTGGAATGGGAATTCTGGAAGGTGACCCTCAATTCCCAGTGTTTGCTCTTTTCCATCGACGGAAAGCCCCGGGAAATCCACGTAGCCGACACCCCTTCGCTCCAGGAATTCCGGGTGGCCCCCGACAAAGAATCCTTCGAGAAGGAAATGAACCTCAGGAAAGCCCTTCGCCGCTTCAAGAAGTAAGTCCCGCAGGGGTTGAAACCGCCTTCCCGGGGGCGGGCCGGGCTGGAAGGAGACGACGCCCCCGGGTAACATGTTTCCAAACTCTTTTCGCATCCCCAGGAAGGAGGAAATCCCATGAAGAACCTGGCGGCCCTGGCTGTTGGGGTCCTGGTCCTGGCGGGAGTTCTCTGGCTTGCCTTGGGAG
>JALUZX010000620.1 GCA_027011425.1 Planctomycetota bacterium | reverse complement strand
ACCCGGCCCGCCCCCGCCCCGCGGGGGGCCGCCGACCCGGTGAGCGGAACCTGGAAGGGCTCCGTCTCCGGGCTCCCCCGGGGAAAGACGGCCCCCTGTATCCTCAGGCTCCGCCTCAGGGGGGAGAGGGTGACGGGCCTCTTCCAGGGCCCCTTCCGCTTCAAGAAGGGCGCCCCTCCGGTCATCCCCCTCCGGGGTCGATACAAAAACGGAACCCTGGACCTCGAGACCCGGACCCGCTCGGGCCAGACCCTCTTCGAGCTGAGGGCCACCGTGACGGGCGAGGACATGGAGGGAACCTGGAGCCTCCTGGGAGGGAGGATGAAAGGGACCTTCAAGGCCCACAGGGAGAAGAAGCCCGCCGCCCCGGTCTGGGAGGAGATTCCCCCCGGCGGGCCCGAGCTGGTCCTGGAGGAGATCGACGACGACGTGGACCTGAGCGAGGTGGAGGTGGACCCGGACCTCGGGGATTTCACGGCGCCCCTGCCGCCCTTGCCCCCGCCCGGTCTCGCGGCCCTGGCCGCGGCCGACCCGGTGAGCGGGACCTGGAAGGGAGAACTGGAAGGCATCCCCCGGATCGGAAAGGCCCCCTTCACGGCGAAGCTCACCCTCTCGGGGGAGAAGGTCACGGGCTCCGTGACCCTTCCCTTCCACCGCAGGGGCGGGCCCTCGGCCGTAGAGATCCAGGGGACCTACTCGGGAGGGGTGCTTCGGATGAGCGGGAAGCGGATCCCCATCCGGATGGAGGCCACCCTCGGCAAGGACCGGATGGAGGGCAACTGGTCCCTGGGCCCCTTCAAAGGGACTTTTACGGCGGAGCGTGTCAAGAAACCCAAGGGCGGCGGAAAGGCCCCCGGCCCCGCACCGGAAAAACCCAAGGCCGCCCCCACGGGGGCGCCGGCCAGGCCCGAGGCGGGGGCCTCCCTGGAGCCCTGGGTGGGCGTCCTCAGGGGAGAGACCAGCCTCATCCTCCATCCCGCCGGGCCCGCCGTCCTGGCCGAGGCCCTTCCCTATCTTGCCAAGCGGAAACCCAGGATCCGGGTGATCGTGGCCGGCGGTCCCGCCGCCGGGAAGAACCTGGAGGCCCTGAAGAAGGCCGGCGCGGCCGTGCTCGTCGAGCCCGGCGGCAAAGGCCCCGCGGCCTACGCCCGCGCCGGCGTCCCCGTCCTCTTCGGGAGCGGCTCCGCCCAGGGGACCCGGTGGATCCCCTTCTACGCGGCCTATGCCGTCTCCAAGGGAATGGAGAAGGAGGACGCCCTCAAGGCTCTCACCTTCTGGCCCGCCCGCTACCTGGGCGCGGGGGAGAGGATCGGGAGCCTCCTGCCCGGCCGGGACGCGGACCTTGTGATCTGGACGGGCGATCCCTTCGACATGAAATCGAGGATTTCCGCCATCCTCGTCTCCGGAAAGGTGGTGTTCCAGAACCATGAATAGGATCTTTTGCAAGGCCGCCGCCCTGGCCCTCCTGCTTGGGGCCTCCGCCTTCGCCCGGGAGGGAGTGATCTACGGGCCAAAGAAAATCGACTCGCCGCCCATGGCCCTTCTCGCGGGGAAGGTGATCCCCGTCACTTCCGACCCCATCCCGGACGGCGTGGTCCTCATCCGGGACAGCAAGATCCTGGCCGTGGGCCCAAGGGACAAGGTGAAGATCCCGCCAGGGTTCAAGGTGATCGAGATGCCCCGGGCGCTCCTGTTTCCGGGCTTCATCGAGGCCCACGAGCACATGGGCTCGCGCACCTCGGCGCGGATGTACGACCTGAACGACATGATCCAGCAGATCAACCCGGGACTCAGGGTCCTGGACTTCATCACCACGGACCACCCGGAGATCAAGAGGGCCCGGGCGGGAGGAGTGACCACGGTCATCTTCATCCCCGGCTCGGGCACCAACCTCTCCGGCTGGGGGGTCCTCATG
>JALUZX010000619.1 GCA_027011425.1 Planctomycetota bacterium | reverse complement strand
CGCAAGGGCTTCCGCCTGCCCCCGGACCTTCCCCCGCGCCGGGTCTTCCTGCGCTTCCACGGGGCGGCCACGGAGGCCCGGGTCTGGGTGAACGGCAAGGAGGCGGGCGGGCACACCGGCGCCTGGACCCCCTGGGAGGTGGAGATCACTTCGGCCCTCCGGAAGGGGGCCCTCCAGGTGGTGGTGGTCCGGCTTGACGAGAAGGTGGGCTACAACACCCAGGGCTTCCTGCCCGTGATCGCCCCCCATTTCGGCGGGCTCTGGCAAGGGGTGGAAGTCCTTTTCCGCAAGGGAGCCTGGATCGACCCGGACGGGATCTTCCTGGACGGCTCGGGAAAGACCAGGAGCGGGCTCAGGGCGCTCCGGGCCCGGGTCGCCCTGGGGGGGGACCCTCCCCCGGGGTCGAGGGTGGAGTTCACTCTCCGGAACGATGCGGGCGGGGTTTTGGGCAAGGGGAGCGTTCCCGTGAAGGGGAATACCCTCGAATGGAAGTGGGCGGGGAAGGTCCGCCCCTGGCTTCCCTCCCTGCCCTGGAGGTTCACCCTGGAGATGAAACTGGCCGGCCCGTCCGGGGAAGTCCTGGACGAGGCCGAGCGGAGGGGCGGGTTCAGGAGGGTCGAGACCGGCGGGGCCCGGCTGCTCCTGGAAGGAAAGCCCTTCATCGTCCGGGGAATCCTGAACTGGGGATACTACCCTCCCCTTCTCGCGCCGGCGCCTTCGCCGGAACTCTTCCTGGAAGAGGTGCGGAAGCTGAAAAGAAGGGGCTTCAACCTGGTGAAGTTCTGCCTCTGGGAGCCCCCTTCCTACATCCTGGACATCCTGGACCGGGAGGGGATGGCCGCCTGGATCGAGTATCCCACCTGGCACCCCAGGATCGACAAGGCCCACAGGGCCGAACTCCTGCGGGAATACCGGGAGATGTCCGACCTGGACGGGAACCACCCTTCCGTGATCCTCCGGAGCGTCACCTGCGAGACCGGGCCCTCGGCGGATCTCCGGGTCCTGAAGGAACTCTATGCCCTCTTGAAGAAGAGGTGTCCCGGGACGCTGGTGGAGGACGACTCCTCCTGGATCGGCTGGAACAGGATCCACGACTTCTGGGACGACCACACCTACTGGAACAATTCCACCTGGAGGAACAAGCTCCGCTCCCTGGACGAATTCAGGCGGAAGCGGAAGCTTCTTCCCCTGGTGCTCGGGGAGGCCGTCGCGGCGGACACCTGGGCGGACACCAGGTTTTTTGTCCCCCGCTTCGCCGGGGGGGTCCCCTTCTGGGCCCCCAAGTGCCTGGAGAGCCAGCTCCGCTGGGAGAGGATCCTCCAGGAGCGTTACGGGGCGCCGGGCTTCGATCCCGTGGAGGATCTCCTGGAAATCTCCAGGAAGTATTCCATGACGACCCGGAGGTTCCAGGTGGAGGCCTATCGCCAGGAGCTTCCCCGGGCGGGCTACGTGATCAGCGCGATCCGGGACGTTCCGGTCTGCCGGATGGGAATCTTCGACGCCCTGGGGCGGCCCAAGTGGGGGGACTTTCCATGGTCCTGGCAGGGAGCCCTCTCCCTCTCCATCCGCACCCCCGGCGACCAGAGGGGTTTCCCGGCGGGGGCGGAGGGGGGCCTGGAGATCCGGCCCTGCCTCAGGGTGGACCCCAGCGGGGCTCCTTCGGGAAAGTTCGGGCTCCGGTTTGAGGGGGCCGGGTTCAAGGTGTTCCAGAGAGAGTGGGATTCACCCGCCCAGGTGGGAAGGGGCTGGGATGGCCCTAAATTGCGGTTTGTCGTCCCTTCGGCGGCGAAAACCCCGAAATGCGTCGGGTCCAAGGGGATGCTCCTGGACGCCAGGGGGAACCCGTTCAAGACCATAGGCTGGGTTTTCTGGGCTCTCCCCCCGGTCTGTCCCGCGCCGAAAGGAACGGTTCTCTAC
>JALUZX010000618.1 GCA_027011425.1 Planctomycetota bacterium | reverse complement strand
CCAGGTGGAGGAGACGGAGTTGCTCTTTGGGGATCCTTTGCGCGTTCTGGACCGGGAAAAGGGATTTCTCCTGGTCCACGCCGCCTCGGGATACCTGGGCTGGGTGGAGGAAAAGGCCGTCTTGCGGTGCTCCGAAAAACGATTCATCTCCCTCCTGGCCGCGCCCCGGGCGCTCTTTTTGAAATCCTACTGCCGAGGGGGCGTGGAGGTCCCGGCGGGCGCCGCCCTCCCCTTCCGGGGGAAAAAGGGAGACCGGGTCCTCCTGGAAACCCCTGGAGGGGAAATCCTCTCCGTCCCTTCCGGGCTGGTGAGGCTCTCCGACCCCTCCCGGGGGGAAGCCGCCGCGGCCCTGGCTCTTTCCGCCCTGGGAACGCCCTACCTCTTCGGGGGAAGGGACAGGGAGGAAGGGATCGATTGCTCGGGCCTGGTCCAGGCCTGCTGGGCCGCCCAGGGCGTCCGCCTCCCCAGGGACGCCCGGATGCAGGTGCTCTGCGGGAGACTCGTGGGGTGGACGGGCCGGTGGGAGGCCCTGCGCCCCGGGGACATCCTCTTCTTCATGAACCACCGGGGAAGGATCAGCCACGTGGCTCTCTCCCTGGGGGGGAGCCGCTTCGTCCACGCCACGCCTCCGGAGGTGACCCTGGGGAGCCTGGATCCGGCCGATCCCTGGTATACCCCCACGGCCCGCCGATTCGTCCTGGCCAAGCGGATTCGCTTGTAACCCAAATCCTTGCAACAAAGGGTGCCCCCCTCTATAAGGACTCAACTTCTTGCCGGGGCGGGGTTCTCGCTTCGGGCTCCCGCCCCTTTTTTCCCGAAACGTGAGGTCCCGGCGCTCCATTGAGGCAGGGGCCAAGGACGACCAGGAAGCGCCCGCGCTTCCTCTCCCTCGGAGGTTGACGCCATGCTTGGAATTTCCGCCCTCGCGCCCCCTCTCCTGGGGCTGGCCGAAGCGACGCCCTCGGCCTTCCCCATCCAATGGTTCCTCGCGCCCATCGGGTCCTTAGTGGCCCTCTTTTTCGCATGGTACTTCTACAAGTCCATGCTCAAGGCCGACCCGGGAAACGAAAGGATGCAGGAGATCGCGGGCCATGTCCGGGAAGGCGCCCAGGCCTACCTGAAGCGCCAATACAAGGTCGTGGCCATAGGCTTCGTCGTCCTGGCGGTGATCTTCTACATCATGTCCCGCAACGGCCTGATGAATCCCTTCGTGCCCTTCGCCTTTCTCACGGGCGGGTTCTTCAGCGGGCTCTGCGGCTACCTGGGGATGAAGACCGCCACCATGGCTTCCTCCAGGACGGCCCAGGGAGCGGTCCACTCCCTCAACCAGGGCCTCCAGGTGGCCTTTCGCTCCGGGGCGGTCATGGGGCTCATCGTGGTGGGCTTCGGACTTCTGGACATCTGTCTTTGGTACCTGGTCCTGAACGTCTGGTATGACCACAACTGGATGAACTTCGCCGCCGAACTGGCCCAGAAACACGGCCTGATCCACGGGCTCGGCGAGTTCAACGCCCAGGTCCTCCAGAGCCCCGAATTCTTCAAGGCCAAGCTGGTGGAGATCACCACCACGATGATCACCTTCGGGATGGGGGCCTCCACCCAGGCCCTCTTCGCCAGGGTTGGCGGCGGCATCTTCACCAAGGCCGCCGACGTGGGGGCCGACCTGGTGGGCAAGGTGGAAGCCGGCATCCCCGAGGACGATCCCCGCAACCCGGCCACCATCGCCGACAACGTGGGCGACAACGTGGGCGACGTGGCCGGCATGGGCGCCGACCTCTACGAATCCTACTGCGGATCCATCCTGGCTACGGCGGCTCTCGGGGCGGCCCTGCCCATGACTATGAAAAGCATCTCCCCCGCCCAGGCCCTGGGCTACGTGGTGGCCCCCATGATCGTGGCGGGACTTGGGATCCTCCTTTCGGTTCTGGGAATCTTCATGGTCCGCACCAAGGAGGAGGCCAACCTGAAGACCCTGCTCAGGGCCCTCCTTCTCGGGACCGGCGGCGCCAGCGCTCTCATCCTGGTGGTCATGGCGATCCTGGCGGCGGCCGGCGTGGTCTCCTGGGGGATCTTCGGGTCCGTCACGGCTGGGTTGCTGGCGGGCGTAATCATCGGGCAGTCCACCGAATACTATACGGCCGACGAATACAAGCCCACCCAGGGAATCGCCGCCCAGGCGCCCATGGGAGCGGCCACCGTGATCATCGAGGGCCTCGCCGTTGGAATGCTCTCCTCCGGGATCCCCGTGGTGACCATCGTGGTGGGCATCCTTTGCGCCTTCGGGTTCGCCGGCGGTTTCGGGAGCGCCCCCGGTTCCATGAGTCTCGGCCTCTACGGCGTGGGCTTCGCCGCCGTGGGCATGCTGGCCACCCTCGGCATCACCCTCGCCACCGACGCCTACGGGCCCATCGCCGACAACGCCGGCGGAAACGCGGAGATGAGCGGCCTGGATCCCTCGGTCCGGATCAAGACGGACAACCTGGACATGCTCGGAAACACCACGGCCGCCACGGGCAAAGGCTTCGCCATCGGGTCTGCCGCCCTTACCGCCATGGCCTTGCTTGCCGCCTACCTGGAAGAAGTGCGGACCTGGCTCGGCAAGTTCGCCAACGAAGCAGCCGACAAGATCGTCTCCGTGGGAGGGGTGCATTTCACCAACTCCCCGGCCGTGGCCAAGACCCAGCACGCCGTCTTCCTTCCCGAGGCCCAGATCACGGACTTCCTCAAGGCCTTCCACCTGAACATCATGAACCCCCTGGTCATCTGCGGCCTCTTCCTGGGCGCCATGGCGGCTTTCGTCTTCTGCGCCCTCACCATGAAGGCCGTGGGCCGGGCCGCCGGGAAGATGGTCAACGAGGTGCGCCGGCAGTTCCGGGAGATCCCGGGGATCATGGAAGGCAAGGCCAAGCCCGACTACGCCAAGTGCGTGGAGATCTCCACGGCCGGCGCCCAGAGGGAGATGATGGTCCCCTCCTTCCTGGCCATCATCCTTCCTTTGGCCACGGGCATCGTTCTCGGTGTCCAGGGGGTGATGGGCCTTCTCGCCGGGGCCCTGGCTGCGGGCTTCTCCCTGGCCTGCCTTCTGAACAACGCCGGAGGGGCCTGGGACAACGCCAAGAAGTTCATCGAGAAGGGCAATTTCGGCGGCAAGTTCATCACCGACGAACAAGGCAACAAGATCAAGAACCCCGCCCACGGAGCCGCCGTGATCGGCGACACCGTGGGAGACCCCTGCAAGGACACGGCCGGGCCTTCCCTCAACATCCTGATCAAGCTCATGAGCATGGTGAGCGTGGTCTTCGCGGGCCTGGTGGTCTGGATGACCGTGTTCCACAGGATCGTGGGCTGAAGGAGACTTCAAGGACCTTCCCTGGGAAAGATTTGCCTCCCGGGGAGGGTTGCGATATGGAAAGAGTTTGAATTTTTTCCAGGTCACAGGCGGTGGGCCCCAGGGCCGCCGCGGGAGGAAAACAATTATGGCTCATGTGATCGGCGACGACTGCACCATGTGTGGCGCCTGCAAAGAAGTCTGCCCTACCGAAGCGATTTCCGAGGGGGACCCCAAGTACATCATCGACCCCGAGAAGTGCATCGACTGCGGGGCCTGCGCCGAAGAGTGCCCCGTAGGCGCCATCTCGGGGCCCGAGGACTAACCCGAGCCGACGGACGTCAAGGCCCTCGCCGCCCCGAGCGGCGAGGGCCTCTTTTTTCCCCCTACCCCGCTCCGGGGGCCAACCCTCTTTCCCGCAAAACCTCCTGGAGAACGGGGGCCACAAGGTCGCGGATCCTGGAGTTGGCGTACCCGGCCCACGCCACGTCGGTGGTGGTGTCCATGGGTGGATCCAGGGGCTCCCCCCAGGGAGTCTCCACCAGCACCCCAGCCTCCCGGGCCACGAGTTCCGCCGAAAGGTCGTAGGGGTGGCAGCAAAGAAGCCGGGGCAGGCCCTTTTGGAGGGCCCTTTCCTTGAAAAGAGGCCGGAGATCCGCCGTGAACCGGTCCCTTCCGGCGATCAGCTCGAAAAGTTGTCCTCCCGAGGAAGGATACTGGTCTTCGAAGACATGGCCTCTTCCCCGGGATTCCTCTCCCAGGACCCGGTCGAGGATCTCCTCCTCGATGGAGGCCAACTCCACTTTGACGCCGGGAAAGAAGCGGGCCACCTGGGCGAACCCGTGGGCCAGGCTTTCCGCCTTGGAAGGGGCGGGCCGGAAGGGGCCTCCCCGGCCCAGGCCGTCCAGGTCGAAGGTCCACCCCCGGGCTCCCATCCCCCGCAGGGCCCAGACCTGGTCGGCCCTCCACTGGCGCGTGGGGGGCACCTCGGTCATCACCGCCAGGAAGACCCTGGAAAGGCGGGTCTCCTTCCCTTCGTCGGGAGCCAGGCCCGAAAGGACCCAGCCCGAGCGCTTGTCGAACATGAAGGGCCGGGTCCCGTCCAGGGGGTCCACCAGGAGCCGGAAGGGTTCCCCGCTGGAAGGCCCAAGGGCCGCCTCCTCCAACCCCTCGGCGAGCAAGGTCACCCGGAACTTCCCCCTGGCCAGGTGCTTTTCCACCAGCCCCGGGAGGACCGGATCCAGGACCCCGTCCACCCCGTAGATGGTGTCTTCCGCCTCCCGGGAAGCCGCCCGCAGGCCCTCCTCCCCCCGCCGGGAGAGCAGGAGATCCCGGACCTCCAGGTGGAGAGTCTTGAGCCCCTGGAGAAGCTCTTCCCAGGCCGGATGCGGCCCTTGCTGGGTCATGGCCTCGCGTCCCTCTCCCTCCTTTCCTCCCCTGAAGGGGGGATGCTACCACACCCTTGCATAGGGAGCCCCGGAACCCCACTATGCATCGAAACCCTTCCGGAGGTGCGATGCGACCCGACGACCCTCTGCTCAAAGGTCTCCCGCCCGAAGAGGGCCCGAAGAAGAAGCTTCCCGGCCCGGCTTTCCACCGCAAGGACGGCAAGCCGGACGTCCTGGTCACCAAGGCCGCGGCCCTCCTGGACTGGCTGATCAACTGGAGCCGGAAAAACTCTCTCTGGCCCATGCCCATGGGACTTTCCTGTTGCGCCATCGAGATGATGGCCGTCGTAGGTCCCCGCTACGACCTGGCCCGCTTCGGCGCCGAGGCCCTGCGTTTCTCTCCCCGCCAGGCGGATCTCATGCTCATCGCCGGCACGGTGACCTGGAAGATGGCCCGGGCCGTACGCACCATCTACGAGATGATGCCCGACCCCAAGTGGGTCATCGCAATGGGAGTCTGTTCCTCCTCGGGAGGGCTCTACGACAACTACGCCGTCCTCCCCGGCGTGGACAGTATCCTTCCTGTCGATATCTACATCCCCGGCTGCCCTCCCAGGCCGGAGGCCTTGATCGACGCGGTCATGAAGATCCAGAAGAAGATCCAGGAAAAGGGCTCCTGGACCCGGGAGCGCTGACGCCCCCCCCCGCCTTGGGTTACAGCCCACGGGAAACGTCATATTTAAAGAATGGCGGGCGCGAAAGCAGGCCCGGAACGCTGAAACAAGGGAGGCGGCCCTGGGGTGGGCCGGAATCTCCCGGCGCGGTGGAGGCCCCGGGCCCGTGTTCCCGCCGGAGAGGAGCCCGGTCATGAAGCGCTACTCGGCCTCGCAGGCGAACAGGCTTCTTCCCCTCCTCCAGTCGGTGGCCAGGGAGATCCGCAGGCTCCGCAAGGAAAGGATGGAGATCACCCTCCTCCTCCAGGACCTGGAACAAGCCAACCGCATCAGCCCCGAGGGGTTCGACCGGGCTCTCGGCGACGCCTACGCCCGGCTCGCCCAGGTGACCGAAGGGTTCCGCCGGTGCGTGCACGAACTTTTCCGCCTGGGCGTTTACATCCAGAAGACCAGCCCCGTGGTGCTTCGGATCCCCGGCGTCTTCCACGGCCGCCACGTGACCTTCTCCTGGGAAGAGGGACAGTCCCAGGTGGAACTCCTCGCCCATACCACCGACCTTCCCGGCGGCCCCGGGGAGTGACCGGGGCCCCTCCCCTTCGCCTTTTCCGGGGATGAATCCTTTCTTTCCGGCCCACCCGGCCCCGGAGTATGATCCTTCCTTTTCCCCGAAACAGCCGGGACCGTCCCGGCCGGTTCGAATCGGCGGGCTCCAGGAACCATCCGGAGGCCGGGCGCATGGGGACCTCGCCCCCTACCTTTGCTTTCTCCACGGACAGGCCTGGTAAAGGAGTCCTGGCCGGGGGTCTCTTTGTCTTCTGCCTGGTCCTGTATACCGCCACCCTCCAGAAGGTCCTCTACGGAGACGGGATCTTCTACCTGACCATCGCGAGGGACGTCCTGGCCGGGAAGGCACATCCCGTGGGCCACCACCCCCTCTACCTGCCCGTGCTCTGCGGCTTCCTCTCCCTGGCGCGGAAAGTCGGCCTGGACATCATCCAGGGAGGCGCCCTCCTCTCGGCCCTGGCCGTCTCGGGGGGAGTGGCCTTCACCTTCCTTCTCTTCATGGACTGGCTGGCCGAAAAACCCGGATTCGCCCTCTTCGGGGCCCTTCTGGTGGCTCTCACCCCGACGACCTGGTTCTTCGCCACCACCACGGAGAACCACGGCCTCCATTTCTTCTGCGTCACCCTCCTTCTTCTGGCTATGACCAGGGCCGCCCGCAGCCCCTCCCGCCTGGCC
>JALUZX010000617.1 GCA_027011425.1 Planctomycetota bacterium | reverse complement strand
GGCCTTCCGAGGAGGAGGTGGAGGAAGCCTTGGCCTGGGCCGAGGAGGCCTTGGGAGAGGGGTCGGCCGAGCCGGAAGAGGCGAACCGGCGGCTCCGCCTTGGAAGCGCGGCCTTCCGGGCCCGGGACTACGAGAACGCCCGGGAGATCTTCGGGGCGCTGCTCGTGCCCTTGGGAGAAGGGGAGATCGATGTCGGGGCGGATGATATGCCGGGAGAGGCTCTCGGTCCCGGGGTTTTTACGTACGCTGTCCAGTACCTGGTTTCGGTCTACATGACGACCCCTCCCGGAGAGAGGGTCCGGGCCTTGGCCGGAGCCCTGGAAGAGATAAAGCCCTTTTGGCTTTTCTCCTCCCCTCTCAAGAGGATGGAGGAGGCCGCCCTGGAGCCCCTCCCCGACTTCGAGAATTTTCTCGGGGAATGGAAGGAGTTCCTGGCCGGGGAGAGGGAAAAGGGAACCCTCAGGTATTTCCAGAAATCCTGGTTGGAGGAGGCCCTCCTCAGGGAGGGCGGTCCCGAGGCGCTGGCCCGCCTGGCCCGCGGGACGAAGGCTTCCAAAGATTACCTGTCCTGGTGCCTTTCTCTTTTCAAAGCGGAGGATTGGGCGGGCGCCCTGGGGGCTTTCAGGGAGGCGGCGGAGGTTTCTTCCGGGACCGGCCCGGAAAGGGCGCGCTTCCTGGACGGCGCCGGGCTTGCCGCATGGAGGCTGGAACACCCGGATTTTCCCCGGCTCCTGGAAGAGGCATGGAAGGCGGAGCCTTCCCTGCCCCGCCTTTTGCGCCTCCTCGGCACTGCCAAGGATGAGGCGGCCTTGCTGGAGGCGGCGCGCCGGGCGTTTCCCTCCTGTGCTGGGAAGGAGCTTCCCGTTCGGGGTTTTCTTCAGTGCCTTCTCGGGATGTACGATTGGCCCGCCGATGCCCTCGTCCGGGCTCCGGGCCTTGGTTGGTCCTTGCCCGACCATCCGGGGCACCTGGTCTTCTGGACCTTCTACATTCTTCTTGGGGGGAAGCGTTTTCTCAGGGAAGGGCGGGAGTTCCTTGCGAAGTTGAGGTTGGATCCGGGTTCCTGGATTTGGGGGATGAAAGAGGAGGATTCGTTTCGTTTCACCCCGGGAGTGGAAGAAATCCTGGAGAAGGCCGGGGCGGGCGCGCGTCTGGAAGCGGAGGACCGGGAGACGATGGCCGGCGCCATGCGAAGGGCCGCCGAAAAACGGATCGCCGGGTTGACAGGAAAGGGGCGTTATAAGCACTACCCCCACGGGGGCCTGTTGGCGGCGGCCTGCCGGGAGGTGGGGTGTCTCTTGGGGATTCCTGATCCCTGGCTGGCCCGGATCCTCCAGGATTTCCGCCGCTACCCGGCGATGGTGAGAGAGATCCAAGGCCACCTGGAGCCGGGCTGGGCCTGATGTTTTCGGTTCTCCGGCGTCAAAGGGAAGGGGGCAGGTCTTCCCAATCCACCCCCTGGCGCAAATAGTAGAGGAGAAAGCGGATGCCCATGTGGTCCAAGGGATCGAGGTTCAATTGCCATTCGAAGATCGCCTGGGCCTCCCCGGCCCGTTTCGTCCTCCATAGACACAAGGCCAGGCCGTGGAGGCACCGGAGGAAAGGCCGGTTTTGGAGATAGTCCCATGGCAGGTATCCGTCGAAACCGGGAGGGCAGGAGAGGGCGCCGATCTCGGCTCCCACGGCGTAGTGGGAAAGGGCCCTTTCCGGGTTTTCCTCGAAATAGAACGCCCCCAGGTGGGCGTGGGCGTCCAGGTAACGAAGGTCTACGGAGAGGAGGTGGAAGAGAACCCCTTCCGCCCCTTCCTGGTTTCCCTTCTCCTTCATCTCCCGGGCTTCGATGATGGGGTCCCACATGGGATCCTCCGGGTCCAAACCGGGCCCCAGCTCTTCAAGCTCGAAGACGGGGCGTTTGCCGC
>JALUZX010000616.1 GCA_027011425.1 Planctomycetota bacterium | reverse complement strand
CCCCGGGGCCCCCTACCGCCGCTTCCGGGTCCCCCCGGGGCAGACCCTCCGCCACGCCTTCCCCAAAGACTACAAGGCCTGCTGGGCCCGCCTCATCCCAGACAGAACCTGCCGCGCCACGGCGACCTTCCGGTACAAGTAAGATCCTTGGCCGGCGCCTGGTTGATAAACCAAGGTAGGTCTTTAGACAATACCTGCTCTCGTCAAACCAGGAGGGTGCACAATGACTTCCTTTATCGATTTCTTGTTTCTTCGCGGTGCTGGAATGCAGGTCCTTGCCCTGGTCCTCCTTTTCTCGGTCCCCCTCTCCCGGCCCAGGGGAAAAAGACCTCCCAGCGGCCGCCGCGGAAGATCCACTACAAGACCTACAAGGACAAAGAAATCCTCAAGGCCGTTTCTTCCGGACTGGACTGGCTGGCCCGGCACCAGGACATGGGAGGAAAATGGGACTCCGACGGGTTCACTGCCCATTGCAAAGGTCCCAAGTGTTCGGGCCTGGGGGTAAAAGACTACGATTTCGGCCTCACAGGCCTCTCTCTCCTGGCCTTCCTGGACGCGGGGAAGGCGGCCGCCCCGGGAGAATTCGCGAAGGTGGTGAAAAACGGGGTCCTCTTCCTCAAGGTCCTGCAGAACGAAAAAGGGTTCATCGGGGCCAGGATTGGCGGCGTTCCCATGTACGACCACACGATTTCCACCCTCGCCCTCTGCCGGACTTTTTCCGCCGATCCATCCCTCCCCTTGAAGAAGACCATCCGGAAAGCCCTGGACTACATCTCCAATGCGAGGAATCCCTATGCGGCATGGAGATACTACCCCCGGTATGAAAACGACACCTCCGTCACCGGTTGGGTGACGATCACCCTCGCCACGGCCTGGGACGCGGGCTGGAAAAGCAAAAAGGAGGACTTCCAGGGAGCGGCGGCCTGGTTCCGGGCGATGACGGACCCAAGAACGGGAAGAGTGGGCTACACGGAACCAGGGTCCCCGCCCGCCCGCAGTGAGGAAATGGCCGACAAGTTCCCCTCGGAGAAGTCCGAGTCCCTCACGGCCCTCGCGCTGGAGGCCCGACTCAGGATGGGCATGAAGCTCAAGAGGAAATCACCCCTGGAGAAAGCGGTGGGTCTCCTCCTGAAAGCCAAACCCGCCTGGGAAAAGGGTTCGATCGACATGTATTACTGGTTCTTCGGCACAAGGGCGCTCGCCTTGGTGGGCGGACGACCCTGGAAGGAATGGCGGAAAGCCGTTTTGAACGCCGTCATGCCCCACCAGAGAAAATCCGGCTGCGCCCGCGGGTCATGGGACCCGGTAGGAGCCTGGGGCACGGAAGGAGGGAGGATCTACTCCACCGCATTGATGGTCGGCGTCCTCGAAACATGCCTGAAAAAAAGAGGAGAGAGGAGAAAACGTTCCATCCCTTCCTCCTCATTCCCCGTGATGAGACCGGAATACCTGGCCAAGATCCTGGAAGGACTGGCCCCCAAGGACGCCGCGGAACTCATCAAAGGATGGATGCCCCGGGACAAGGAGTTCGTGATCCGGATTTTCAAGGCCATGAAACACGAGAAAGCCTTGACGATTTTCGGCAGGCTTCCTTTCAAGATGGGGGACTTCCTGAAGAAGAAGCTGAAAGAGAAGTAAGTCCAGGAAGTTTTCGAACCAGAGGTTGGGAACATAGGAGACGCCCGAGGGACGGCGCGTCGCGCCGTCCCGCCTCCTCCCCCGGCCCGGAGTATTCATGAAAATCCGGGCTATTTTCCCGAGCGGGATACTTTGAGTTCCCGGACCCAGCAGTAAAGGGTGGGGACGACGAAGACGGTGATGAGCACGACGGTCATGCCGCCGAAGGAGGGGATGGCCATGGGGACCATGATGTCCGAGCCCTTGCCCGAGGAGGTGAGCACCGGCAAAAGGGCCAGGATG
>JALUZX010000615.1 GCA_027011425.1 Planctomycetota bacterium | reverse complement strand
AGCTGGGCCCGGCTGGGATGGAGCCGATCCTTCTGGAGAAGCTGGGCTGGGGTGAAGTGGAGAGACGGGGAGGAGGCTTTCCCCCCCGGGCCCAGCTTCAGGTCCCACCCTTTGGCCTTGGCCTCACTGGTGAATTCCGCCAGGGGGAAAAGAAGAACGTTGGGATGTTTTTTCGTCCAGGCCTGGATCTTCTCGTTGGCGGCCTTCAGGGTTTCTTTTTCGGGGATGGCGGAGGGGGGGAGCATGTCCGGCGAGGCGCCGTGCATGTCCGGGATGTCCCCCACCAGGACGGGGACCTTCCCCAGACGTTCCACCTGCTCGAGCCCCTTCTCGAGCCTTTGGAGGCGGCTTTTTTCCGGGACCTCCCCGTAGAGATACCAGAAGAGGAAATCCAGCCCCACCACCAGGGTGGGCTTGAAATCCAGGGCCTTGTCGACCTGGAACTTCCCCGTCCCCAGGGGCTGGAGGAAGAAGAGGCTCGTGGCCGTGTCCTTGAGGTTCTGGGCGGTCCACTTCCGCTCCGGGAAGGCCTTGCGGAGAACCATGCGCAGGGGAAGAAGGTTCCCGAAACCGGCGCTGAGGCTGGCACCGAGGACCACCACCCGGTCCAGGGGAGAGGGCGGCTTTGGAGGCCGAGTCTCCTGGGCCCTGGAGGGAAGGAGGAAAAAGGTGAAAGCGAAGGCGGAAAAAACCCTGGAAACCCGCATGGAACCCCCCTTTTTTACGCGGAAAACAAAAATCTTAGGCTTTTCGCGGAAATTTTTCCAGGAACGCCGGGAGGAAGGATCTCGAAAAATCCTTGCGATTGGCCGGGCCATGGTTGTGGACCGTCCGGGGTGGGGGAGGATAATAAGGATTCTATTTCTTGAGAGTTGGGATCCTTCCCCGGCTGGATCTGGGGGAGGTCGCTTACAGTCCAGGAAAGGTGCGCTCATGAAGACTGCCGGAATCCTGCTTCCTTTGCTTTTCTGTCTCCCCTGGGGAGGGCTTTCCGCCCAGGCCGGAGTGACCCCCGCCGCGGCGATCAAGAGGGATTCCCCCCTCGAGGCGGCCTGGAAGAAGGTCACCGACCAGGGGAAGGTTCCGCCCCTGACCCGGGCGGACAGGCGGGATATCGAAAAGGTGAGAGCCTGGCGGGCCAAGAGAAAGGCCGCCGCGGAAAAGGTCAAGAAGGCGGCCGCCCGGTTCCTGAAAGAATACGCTCCCAAGCTCGAGTCCGGCGAAGGCCTTTTCTACAAGGCCAGCGCTCTCAACCTGCTCGGGGAGAGGGACAAGGCTCTCGATTTGTTCCTGGCCTTCCGCAAAGCCAGCCCCAAGAGCCCCAAGGCCCTGGAGGCCGGGATCAACGCGCTTTTCATCCTCTACGTCCAGAACAAGTACGACCAGGCCAAGAAGCTCCTCAAGGAGCTGAACAATGAGAACGTGGACAGGAAATACAGCAAGATCCTGGATACCTTGGGGTCCCGGCTCAAGGGCCGTAATTACAAGATGTGGAAAGTCAGGGAGGCCCTCAAGGGCAAGCCCCTGCCGGAGATTCCCGTGGTGGACGTGATCGGGGACAAGAACTTCGATTGGAAGAAGTTCAAGGGCAAGGTCCTGGTCCTGGATTTCTGGGCCACCTGGTGCGGCCCCTGCAGGATGGTGATCCCCTCCCTGGTGAAGCTCCAGAAAGAGTTCAAGGATAAGGGACTCCAGGTGGTGGGGGTCACGACCTACTACGGTTTCGCCTGGGAGTTGACCGGGCGTGAGGGCGACACCCTGATCGGAAAATCGGCGGGCCGGGTTTCCAGGGAAAGAGAGTTGGAGTTGAACAGGATCTTCCACGACAAGGTCCCTCTCGACTACCCCATCGTGATCACCGAGAGAAAGGTAGGCTCCAAAACCTTCGGGATCGTGGGGATTCCCACGCTCTTCGTGGTGGAC
>JALUZX010000614.1 GCA_027011425.1 Planctomycetota bacterium | reverse complement strand
CCACGCCGCCGGGAAAGGAGATCCTTCCCTGGATTTCGGCCGTTCCCGAGTGGAAGCGGATGTCCGCGCCGGATTTGAGGGGGCGCACGGAAGACAGGAGGCTGACCCGGACGAGAAGCCTGTCCCCGACCTGGAAGACGCCGGGCTCCACCACCCAGGCCCCGCGCTTTACGCCCTCCAAGGGAACGTCGGGGATGTTCAAGGCGCAGGACTCCCCGGGCAGGGCCTCCCCGGCGGGGGCCCCGTAGACCTGGATGCCCCTCAGCCTACCCCGGTAGCCCCCCGGCAGGACCTCGAGCAGGTCCCCCTTTCTGGCCCGGCCCGCCACGGGGACGCCCCCCAATACGGAACCGAATCCCTCCTTCCGAAATATCCGCTGGACAGGAAGCCTGAAGAGACCTTCCGCCCGGGGGGGAGGAGTCTCCCGCACGATTCCGGCCAGGGCCCGGCGGATCTCCTCGACCCCCTCCCCCGTAACCGAAGAGACGGGGATTACGGGGGAGCCCGCGTAGGGGGTCCCTTCCAGGAACGATGCCGCCTCCTGGAGGGCCAGCTCCCGCAACTCCGGGTCCACCAGGTCCACCTTGGTGAGGGCCACCACGCATTTACGGACCCCCAGGAGTGTGAGGATCTCCAGGTGCTCCCGGGTCTGGGGCATCACCCCGTCGTCGGCGGCGATCACCAGCAAGGCCACGGCCACGCTGGTGGAGCCGGCCACCATGTTCTTGATGAACTTCTCGTGGCCGGGAACGTCGATGATCCCCGCCTTCCCTCCGCCGGGAAGCTCCAGGACGGACCGGCCCATGTCGATGGTGAGGCCCCTCTCCTTCTCTTCCTTGAGCTGGTCCGGATCCACTCCAGTGAGGGCCCGGACGAGGGAGGATTTTCCGTGGTCGATGTGCCCGGCCGTTCCGATCATCACCCGGTGGACGTTCACAGCCGACCTCCCGGCCCGCCCGGGGGCCTCAGCCCTGGGCGCGGCTCTTTTCGGGGAGATAGAGGATCCGGGAGCAAGCCTTGCACTGGACGATCTCTTCCGCCCGGAGCAGTTTCACCTCGTCGTTGGGAAGGATCCGGCTCCCGCAGGCCTTGCAGACCCCGCCCACGACGGGGCTCACCACCACGCCTCCGTGGAGGGCGAAATACTTCATGAGGCTCTCGTAGCGCTGGAGAGCCTCGGGGTCGGTGGCCTTCTTGATCCCTTCGGCCTTTGCGGCTAGCTCTTCCATCTCCTTGCGGATACGGACCTCTTCCTCCTCCAGGCTCTTCAGGAATTCCCGGAAGGTGGCCTCCTTGGCCTTGAAGACCTCCTCCTCCCCGGCGGCTTCCCGCTTGATCTCTTCCACCCGGTCGTAGAGTTCAAGGACCCTGTCCTCGATCTCCAGGTTCTGTTCCTTGAAGGCCTTGATCTGGTTCTGGATCGCCGTGTATTCGGCGTTGGACTTGGTGGAATTGAGCCGGACCTCCAGCTTCTCGATCTCCCCCTCCTTGGTCTTCAGTTCCAGTTCCAGCCGGTCCACCTCCATGCTGGCGTCCTTGACGGCCTGGACCTTGGCATCCAGCTCCTTCCGGGCCTCCTCGAGGCGGGCCTCCCGCTCGGCCTTTTCCCTTGGAAGGCTCTCCAGGAGGCGCCGGAGCCTGAGGATCTCCTGCTCCGCTTCCTGAAGGGCCAGAAGATGTTCCAGCTCGGCGTGCACGCCACCTCCTCGGATTGTTCTTCCGGGCGTCCCTCCCCCCTAAGGGAGGCAGGCGATGTCCGGGCCCTGCCACCCGGGTGCGGCCCCGCCGTGAGGCCCCGCCCAGGGTGGAACCGAGGATTCTAGCGTTCGCCCGGGAGAAAGAGAAGAGCGCGCCCCCCCATATGGGAAATGTAGGGAACGCCCGACGGGCGGCCGTAGGCCGCCCCGACGGTCGTCCCGCGATGGTTCCCCTCACCGCCGGTGGATCCGGCCCGATGCCCCATACCCCCACGTAGCGGGATGATTCCCAACCCCCTGAACCAGCCCGGGCCGACATTCGGCCGGGTCGCCCCGGGCGACCCGGCTTCCGGCGGTCCCTACGAGGTAGGATGAGCCGGGACGGAACCCGAATCCTGGGCGCTTCCCTCTGGAACCTCCAGGAAGTTGGAGAGCTGCCGGGCCCGGACAGGATGCTGGAGCTTCCGCAGGGCCTTGGCCTCGATCTGGCGAACCCGTTCCCGGGTGACACGGAAGATCCGGCCCACCTCCTCCAGGGTGTAGGTATAGCCGTCCCCCAGACCGTAGCGGAGCTTGATGATCTCCCGCTCCCGGAAGGTGAGCGTATTGAGCACCTCCCGGATGCGCTCTTTGAGCATCTCTCCGCTGGCCGCCTGGGCCGGGGCCACGGCGGTGTCGTCCTCGATGAAATCCCCGAAATAGGAGTCGTCCGAGTCCCCGATGGGCCGGTCCAGGCTGATGGGGTGCTTGCTGATCTTGGTCACCCGCTTGGCCTCCTCGACGGAGATGCCCGCCGCCTCGGCAACCTCTTCGATCGTGGGCTCCCGGCCCTTGGCCTGGACCAGCTTCTTCTGGACGTTCCGGAGCTTGCTCATGGTCTCGATCATGTGCACAGGGATCCGGATGGTCCGGGCCTGGTCGGCGATGGACCGGGTGATGGCCTGGCGAATCCACCAGGTGGCGTAAGTAGAGAACTTGTAGCCCCGGCGATACTCGTATTTCTCCACGGCCTTCATCAATCCCGTGTTCCCCTCCTGGATCAGGTCCAGGAAGGAGAGACCCCGGTTGCGGTATTTCTTGGCGATGGAGACCACGAGCCGGAGATTTCCGCTGGACAGGTCCCGCTTGGCCTTTTCGTAGGCCTCGTGAGCGCGCTTCGCGGACTGCAACCTCCGCCGGAGTTCCGGCGTGGTCTCGCCGGCCGTCATCTGGAGCTGGAGGATCCGCTTTCTCAGTTCGAAGAAGGCCCGGGTCTTCCGGTTGGCCCCCCTGTATCCGGAGATCTTCTGTTCCAGCCGCTCCAGCTCGGCCACCTTCCGCTCCAGGAGGTCCAGAAGGGGACGGACCTTCTTGACCTGGAGGTTCACTTCCTCCACCAGGAAGACCGCCTTCCGCCGCCTGGCGGCGATCCGGGCCCGGAGCCGGCGGGCCTCCTCCCGGGAGAGACCCGGGTCCGTGGCCAGCCGCTCGAAGTCCTTCATGTTGGCGAATTGGAGCGACCTGAGGGTGACGATCGTACCGGGAAGCCTCTTGGAGAGGTCCGTCTTCCCCACTTCCGGGTCCTGCTGGCTCACCTTCAAGGTCCGGTCGAAGGGGAGTTCCCCGGCCACCACGTCCTCCAGGATCTGGATGACCGCCTCCAGGCCGAAGCCCGAAGCCACGACCTTCTTGCGGAACTGCTTGCGGGCCAGCTCGATCTTGCGGGCCAGGGAAATCTCCTGCTGCCGCGTGAGGAGGGGAATCTCCCCCATCTGGGTGAGATACATCCGGATGGGATCGTCGATCCGCTCCACCTCGTCTTCCACGAAGATGGGCCGCGACGTCGCGGCGGCCCTCGCCGGGGGCGCCTTGGGGGATTCCGAGGCGGCCACCTCGTCCAGCCTCTCCAGCTCGGCCTCGTCCAGGAGCCGGATCCCCTCCTGGGAGAACCGTTCCATGATGGGCTCGATCTGCTCGGGAGAGAGGTCCTCGGGAAGCCCTTCACTCACCTCTTTGTAGGTGAGAAATCCCCTCTCCCGTCCCTCCTGGAGAAGGGCTTGGACGACAGTCTCCAGGTCCACATTGGTGTTGTTCTCTTTTACAGTCACGGCTTTATTCTACTCCTCCGTCCCCATGCCATATTCGAGTTTCATCCTGCGAATGAGTTCAAACTTCCTCCGGCGGAACTGGAGGGCCCTTTCCCGGTCCCCCGCCTCCTTGGCCTTCCGGAGTTCCTCTTCAAGGACCCGGAGCCTCCGCTGGTCCTCGAGTTTGCGGAGAGTCCGATCGTTCTGTTTCACCCACTGGGAGAGATCCTTCGCCTTGGGAGTCTCATTCCGCCAGAAAGCGATCTTTGCTACGAGCGACGAATCCTCCCTGACAGCGTCGATCAAGGTTTCCCAGGGGAACGGGCCTTCCTCCCCCATGGTTTCCACGGCCTTGTAAATTCCCTCCAGGATTCTCCTGCACCCCGGGTCCCGGAAGCTCTCGGGAACGACCTCGCCCAAAAGGGAAAGGTCGTGGAGCACGGCCCAGAGGATCTCTTCCTGGGCCCGGACCTCTACGGCCTCTGCCGGGGGAACCTGGAAGGGCTCTTCCGCGGGAGCCTTTACGGCGGCCCGGCCCCGGCGCCGCTCCCGCCGGAAAGCCTTCTCCAGGGCGCTTCCCAGGGCCCGGGGGGAAACGCCGAGCTTGGAGGCCCCCTGAACGAGGAGCTTCTCTCTGCGGACCGGGTCCTGGACCTTGCCCAGGTAATCCACGATCTCCCGGGCCGCCTGGGCGGCGCCGGCCGTGTCGGTTTTGTCGTTGCGGTCGAAGACAAGTTCCAGCTTGGCCTCGAAGGCGGGCTGGGCTTCCTCCAAGAGGGCTTCCAAGGCGCCCCCCCCCTCGTCCCGGACCAGGTCCGCCGGATCCCGGCCCTTCCCAAGCAGGACCACCCGGACGTCCAGGGAAGAGGAGGCGAAGATGTCCAGGGCCCTTTCGGCGGCTTTGCGGCCCGCCTGGTCCCCGTCGAAGACCAGGACCACCCGCCTCTTTCCATACCGTTCCAGGAGCCGGGCCTGGTCGGGAGTAAAGGAAGTGCCCAGGCCCGCCACCACCCCTTCCACCCCGGCCAGGGCGGCGGCCATGACGTCGGTATATCCTTCCACCACGACGAAACGGTCCACCTTGGAACGCCGCGCCCGGGAAAGGCCGAAAAGGAGCTTCCCCTTGGAGAAGAGGGGCGTCTCGGGGGAATTGAGATACTTGGGCTCCGAGTCGTCCAGGACCCGCCCTCCGAAACCTACGATCCGCCCCAGGGCGTCCCGGATGGGGATCATGAGGCGGTTCCGGAAGTAGTCGTGGATCCCCAGGTCGCCTTTTTTGGCGAGCCCGGCCTTGACCAGGAGGTTAGTGTCCGCGCCCAGAGAAGAGACCCGTTCCACCAAGGCCGTCCAGGAAGGAGGGGCGTAGCCCAGCCCGAAGAGGGGGGCGGCGTCGGTGAGTCCCCGCCGGGCCAGGTAGTCCCGGGCGGGCCCGCCCTGGGGGCCTTCCAGGGTGCGGGCGTAGAAATCCTGGGCCGCCTCCAGAAGGGAGAGCAGCTTGGACTTGAGGCCCTGGTCCCGGGCCGGCCCCTTCTGGAGAGGGACCCCAGCCCGGCGGGCCAGAAGTTCCATGGCCTCGGGGAAACTCACCCGTTCCATTTCCTGCACGAACGTGAAGATGTCGCCCCCCTTCCCGCAGCCGAAACAGCGGAAGGTGTCGGACTCGGGAAAAACGATAAAGGAAGGTGTCTTCTCCTTGTGGAAGGGGCAAAGGGCCGAGAATGTCCTCCCCGAGCGGCGAAGGGGGAAATAGGCCTCGACCACGGAAACCATGCTCAAAGCCTCTTTGATCCGCACCTTCGCCCAAGTCCAGTCATCCCCGGGCACCGGCACCCCCTCCCTGGGATCAAGAACACTCCTGCTCACACGATACGCAACGGAACCACCGGAAACCCACTCTCCGCCATGGCCGCTGGGCATTCCATGAACAGGAGGGCTCTCGGAGTCCCGGGCCCGTCCGTGCAGGAGGCGCTTGTGGAGTCTCGCCGTAGTAGGCTGAGGCATACCGCCCCTGGGTCGCCCTGTCTGCGGATCCAGCCCGAAACCTTAATAGTATAAACCTCAAACCCCTCCCGTCAAGCTCAACTTACCGGGAAATTGAAAAATCGGCCCCGAAAAAACCTTTAAAAAGCCGTCTCCCCCCCCAGAAAAAGGGAAAAGAAGAGCTTTTTGATCTCCTTGGGGTCCAGGGCGTCCACCCTTACGTCCCCCGAAACCCCGGCGCGGGCGATCCAGAGGTCCGGGTCCGGGCCCCCGAGAGTCCGGAGGGCGGCCCGGAGGGTCTTCCTCCTGCAAGTGAAAAGGCCCCGGGCGAAAGAGGCCAGGGCCTCCATCTCGGGCCCGGGGGGAACGAGGGGCCTGGCCCTGGGGCTGAAGCGGACCAGGGCGGAAAGGACCTTGGGCCGGGGCCGGAAGACCTGGGGCGGCACGGTGCGCAGGAGCTTCCCCCGGAACCTGAGCCCCAAAAGAAAGCCCAGGTGGCCCCAATGAGAGTCTCCGGGCCGGGCCAGGGCCTTCTCGGCCAGCTCCTTCTGGACCAGGAAGACCATTGTGGAAATGGGCAAAGAGGAGAGACCCAGCAAGGCCAGGACGGGCCCCGAGACCGAGTAGGGGAGATTGGCTACAACTTTGAGCCCCTTCTCCCCGGCATGCTTCCAGGCCGCCTCCACGACTTTGGGGTTGAGCTGGTTCTTCCTCTCCAGGACGTCCTCCACAAGGAGGGTCAGCTCCCCCCGTCCGGAAAGGACCTCCCTCGAGATCCCAGCCAGGCGGGAGTCCACCTCCACGGCCAGCACAGAGGCCCCGGCCTGGAGCAGGTGGGCCGTAAGAAAGCCGGCGCCGCTGCCGATCTCCAGGACCCGGTCTCCCTTTTCCACCCCTGCGGCCTCCACGATCGCCTCGTGAAGACTCGGGTCCAGGAGGAAGTTCTGCCCGAGCCGCCGGCTCGGCCGGAACCCTGCGGCCTCCATCCGGGCCCGGATCTCGGCAAAAGCCGGCCTGAGAGAGCCGCCGCCCCCCCTCTTCCTGGTCTGTTTGTCCTCTTTGCCTTGCTTCAACCGTCTGGGTCTCCCGTCCCGGGGAAAAGAGCCCCTGATCTTTCCAGATCCCTCGCCGGCCGCCAACCCGCGCCTCTCCCCGCTTCCTTCCTGGCCCCAGGCCGATTCATCCCAGACCTTCCAGGGCCTGGAGGAACTGCTCCACTTTCTTTTCCCAGGAGTTGGCCCGGGC
>JALUZX010000613.1 GCA_027011425.1 Planctomycetota bacterium | reverse complement strand
GTCCAGGACCACCTCGAAGTCCCCGCCCCAGAGCCGGTCCCCCTCGGGGGAGACGGCCACGTCCCAACCGGGGGAACGCCCTGGCTTTTTGGCCCGCCGGATCCAGTAGACCCGGTAGCCGAGAGAGGGCAGGTCCCGGGCCACGAAGAGCAGGGTTCCCTCGGGGGTGCGCTGGACAGGGAGGGCCTTACCCTCGGCGTCCCAGGCGGCCAGTTTCCCCTCGGGGAAGCGCCTGTCGTCGGGGATCTCCACGGGCGCGGTCCGCCGGAAACACAAAGGATTGAAGACCAGGACCGGCACGCCCGGCGCGCTTTTAGAAAGGCCCACCCGTCCCGCCAGGAAACAAAGGGCCTTTTCTTTCAGCTCCGCCAGGGTGGCCTGGTTGCGGTGGAAGAGCATCCGCACCCTTGCGTAGCTCTCGTGGATGCCCGTCCCCCCGATGGTGTCGTGGTGGTGCGCCCAGAGCACGTCCCGCCAGACGTCCCGGAAGATCCTGCCCGGGTAGGCCGCCCCCGCCATGGAAGCCGCCGCCGAGACCGCTTCGGCCCGAAGCAGTTCCCGCTCCATGGCGCGGTTCATCCACTTCACGCCGGCGCAGGAGGTGTAACACCCAGGGAAGACCGGGTTCAGCTCCCCCTTAAGGAGAGGGACCTTCCCCTGGTCCACGTTCTTCTCCAGGTCTTCGAAGAAGTCCAGGGCCGTGGAAAACCGAAGCCCCGGGAGTTCGGGCCGCTCCATGAAAAACCGGGCCCTTTTCAGGTCCCGATCCGTGGGACCGCCCCCGTGGTCGCCCACGCCGTAGACCCAGACACTCACGGGAGACCCGGTCATTTCCCGCATCTTCAGGCTCTCCCGGAAATCCTCAATTCGGATGGGACCGAGATACCACCCACCCAGGGCGTGCTGGTCCAGGGCCAGGATCTTCCTGCCGCTCGGCGCCTTCCACCGAAAGAGGGGCTTCCCCTTACCGCCCCGGCAGAAGTAGTAGAACCGCTGCCCGCCGAGCCTCTGGATGGCCGGCGTCGTGGCGGGATGGCCGAAGGTGTCGGGCTCCCACCCCACCCGGGAGGCCCGGCCGAAGCGTTCCAGGAAATACCTCTGGCCGTAGAGGAAGTGCCTGGCGTGGGACTCGCTGGAGATGATGTTCACGTCTCCCTCGCACCACCGCCCGCCGGCGATCTCCCAGCGCCCTTGGGCCACACGTTCCTGGATCTCCAGGAAAAGACGGGGAAAGTGCCTCTCGCAGGCCAAGTACATGGCCGGGCTCGACTGGGTGAAGGTGAAGTCCTTGTCCGCCTTCATGTGCCGGAGGGCCCCGGCGAAGGTCTTCCGGATCACCCCGATCGTCTCGTCCCAGCACCAGAGCCACTGGAGGTCGATGTGGGCGTGGCCCACCAGGTGAACCCGGTAGGACTTGATCCAGGAAGAAAGAGGCGCCAGGGCCTTCTCCCTCTCGCGGAAAAGGGAAAAATACGCCCCCGGTCCGCCCTGAAAGGAAGTCGGGTCCGGCAAAGGCTTCACCCCCTGGAGGAGGGAAAGAAATTTCTTTTTCCCGTCCAGGAGGCAGAACTTCTTCAACGTGGCCAGGATCTCCTGGAAATCCGCGGCCCTGCCCCCCAGCCGGGCGAACCGGAGGGCCTGGGCCCGGAGTCTCCCCAGGAACGTCCTGTCCTGGAGGGCCGCCACGGGGACCTCCCGGGCCAGGAAGTAAGGGCTGTAGGAGCTTCGAGCCGCGAGGGAGAGAGGAGGCTTGTCCTTCCCCGGCTGGAAGATCTCCACCCGCTTCCCTCCGGGCCGCTCCACCCAGACCGGCCCCAGGACCTGGGCATGAAGGCCCGGCTCGTCCGCCTCGAAATGAAGGTCCCAGCGAATTACCCTCTTCCCCGCCAGAAGATCCAGAGGAATCCGGCGCTCATACCATTTCCCC
>JALUZX010000612.1 GCA_027011425.1 Planctomycetota bacterium | reverse complement strand
GGATCCCGGCCATCCCGAAGAAACAGGAACAGAGGATCCCCAGGCCGGGAAAGGCGGAGAGCACCCCCGTCACGAAGGCGCCCAAGAGGATGACCTTCCTTGGAGGGAAACTTTCTGCGGCAGGTTTGGAATTCAAGTTTTCGGCCAGGTCAGGAGTTTGAAGATCCAGCTCACCACCATAAACGCCAGGACGGCGAGGACCAAACGGGCCCAGGGCCACAGGGCGACCCGGAGGACAAGGGAACGTCCCGTCCAGAGGGCGTGCAGGGAGGCTGTCGCGGCGGCCGCGCAAAAAAAGAAGAAGAAGGTTCCGAAAGGCTGGGTCCAGAGAGCCGCGAGAATCCTGCCGTGGGCGGCCAGGGCGAAGGCCGTGGTGCACCCGCAGGTGATGCAGGGCCGGCCCGTGGCCAGGAGGTGCCCGCAGGGAGGAAGGCCGAGCTGGGTGTGGGTTCCCGCCCCGGAAGGATCGGGCCTCAACCAGAGCCCCAGGGAGATGAACCCCAGGGAAATCAGCAGGACCAGGACCAGGAAGGGTCTTTCCCCCCGCAGGAAGGAAAGGTCCCTGTCTCCTCTCCGGTCCGGATCCATCTCCGCATCCTCCCCTCAGGCCGGGCCCAGGCCGAAGAGGTGGGAAACCCAAGGTTTCCGGAGAAGGACATAGGAGAGGTTTCCAAGGAGGGCGCGGACCCTTTCGGGGGACCCGGGCCGGACCCGGATCTCCGGGTCCCGAAGCACGAAGAGGCTCCTCTCCTCCAAGAGAGGCGGCGCCAGGTCCTCCCTGGGGATCAAACCAGTCAACCGGAACCTGAAGGCCCCTCTCGTCTCCGCCTGGATCCGGGCGAGTTCCCTCTCCCTGGAGAGCATCTTCCAACCCTCGTCGCCCGAAAGATCCACGAACTCGTGGGCCAGCACCACCTGCTCCAGGCCGACCAGGAACTGGGGAGAATCCACCTCCTCCCCCGTCTCCAGGTCCACCCGGGAGGCGGACCGCAAGGAAAGAAAAGGGGGACGGTCCTCCAAGAGCCGGCTCAAGCGCTGGACCTTCCCCTCCACGGTTCCCAGGAAAAGAAAGGTATCCGTGACCAGGAGGTCCTCCCGGAACGCGACCCCGCCGGATGTTCTCTCGTTCGCCTCAGCCATTCCGCCGCCTTTCGTCAACCCCGGCCCCGATCCGCGCTCGGGCCGGCCCCACCAGCCTGAAGGACCCGGTCACGAGCACCAGGTCCCCCGCGCGGACCTCCGCCAGGAGCGCCTCCAGGGCCTCCTCTGGCCGGGACCAGGCCTGGACCTCTCCCGAGGCCGCCGCGGCCAGGTCCCGCGCCGGGACCCGTCTCTCCCCGGGAAGGTCCACCACCCAGGTCCGCCCGGCCCGGGAGCTTAGCAATCCGAAGGCCCGGGACCATCTCTTATCGGGAGCCACTCCGAAGAGCAGAGTCAACGGCCTTCCAGGAAACCACTCTTCCACGTCTCTGGCCAGGCGCACCAGGGAACGTTCCGTGTGGGCCCCGTCCAGAACCCAGGTCGATCCCTCCCACTCCACTACCTCGAAACGTCCCGGAAGCACCCTCCGGCCCGCTTGCTCCAGAAGTTCTTCCTCCGGTTCCCTTCCCAGAAAAAGGGCGAAGGCCCGGGCCGCCAGGGCCAGGCTCCAGAGCTGGGGCAAAGAAAGCCTTCCCGTCCGGAAGACCCGGGGCCTTCCCCCTGGGGCAAGGAACTCCACCAGTCGCCCCTCTTCCCTTTTTTCCCGGGGAGTAAGGAAAAAGTCCCTCCCCAGGACCCATAGGGGAACCTCCAGGGAGCGGGCCCGCTCTTCCAGGACCCGGAGGGCCCTCCCCCGGCACCCCGTCACCAAGGGCGCCCCCCGCTTCAGGATCCCCGCCTTCTCCCGGGCCACCCTCTCCAGGCCCCGGCCCAGGACGTCCTCGTGTTCCC
>JALUZX010000611.1 GCA_027011425.1 Planctomycetota bacterium | reverse complement strand
GGTCCAGGCCCTTCCCAGGGAAGGGCCTGGACCAGGACCCTTTGAAGAAAGGGCGCCCGCGAAGGAAGGCCCAGCCAGCGAACCTGGAGGGTCTTCTCGAAACTGGGATCCTCCAGGCGCACCCGGTAGTGGAGGACCACCTCCAGGGGAACCCGCTTTCCGGCGAACCGGGCCTGGACCCGGGTGGTCCCCAGGCCCTCGATCCCCTTGCCGTCGAAGTCCGCCGGCCCGAGCCGGCCCAGGCCTTGGAATTCCAGTTCGAAGACGGGGCCCGCCAGGGGAATGGTCAGGCTCCCAACGTGGAGAACCGGGCTCTCCAGGGTCCCCCCGGCCCACCGGATCTCCCGGTACACATCGCCGAATCCCACCCCCTGGACAGGTCTTCGCCTGGGTGAAGAACAGGAGAACCCAAAGATCGCGAAGAGAAAGAGAAGGAGGAGGGCCCTCTTTCGCCGCAGTTTTTTTTCGAAAAAAGATACAAGATCCATGGTTCTTCCTTTGGAGCCGCCCCAAGGATATGGTAAAAGAGCCGCTGGAAAAGAAGGAAGTCGGCGAAACGGACGGAGCGAACCAGGGCGCGGTTCGGGAAATGGGCGGTTTCCCGGACCTCCCGGTTTCGCGATCTTCCCCCGAGGTTCGCGGCCGGGGCGCCTGAAACGGGTTGGGTCTGCCGCCCGGGCGAAACAAGGGAGGGAGCCATGCGAATCCTTGCGGTGGCGAATCAAAAGGGGGGGTGCGGAAAGACCACGGTTGCAGTCAACCTGGCTTGCGCCCTCGCAGATCGCGGTCGGCGGGTGCTCCTGGTGGATCTCGATCCCCAGGCCCACGCCACGGCCGCCCTGGGGGTGGACCCGGCGGAAGTCCACCAGAATCTTTACGACGTCCTCACCGCTTCCGAGGACCGTCAAGTTACGCTGGATAGAATTCTCATCGAGAGGGGCGAAAACCTCTTCCTCGCCCCGTCGGCGGTCTTCCTCTCCGCCGTGGAACAGGAACTCTCCGGTGTCCCCGGCCGGGAAGAAAGGCTCCTCAAGGCCATCCGGGGCCTGGACCAGTTCTTCCGCTACATCATTCTGGACTGCCCGCCCTCCCTGGGGCTTCTTACCTTCAACGCCCTGAGGGCGGCCGGGGAGGTCCTGGTGCCGGTGGAGCCCAGCAGTTTCTCCTTGAGGGGGATCCAGCTCCTCCAGGACTCGGTGGAAATCCTGGAAAACGCTAGCGGCCACGCCTTGCGTGTCTATCCCATCGCCAACAACATCAACCTCCGGACCCGGTTCGGCCGGGCCGTCCTCGAAGAGATCCGCCAGCGCTTCGGGGAAAGGGCCATGAAGACCATCATTCCGCCGAGCACGCGGGTCAAGGAGGCCGCCGCCCTGGGCAGGCCCCTGCCCTGGTTCGACCCCAGCAACTCCGCAACCCGGGCTTTCAAGAACCTGGCCTGGGAGATCCTGTCCCAGGAGGAGGAACCGGAGATCAAAGCCCTGGAGGAACGGATCGAATCCCAGGCCTCTCCCCACCTGGTGGAGGAGGGCCAGGTGCTCTTCCGCTACCAGGACCCCCAGGCCTCCACCGTCTACGTTGTGGGCGAGTTCAACAACTGGACCCCCAACCAGGAGGCCCGCCTGGAGCCCAAGGGGCAGGGCCTGTTCGAGACCCGGATCGACCTGAAGCCCGGGATCTACCAATACAGGTTCATCGTGGACGGCCGCTGGGTGGAGGACCCGGAGAACCCCAGGACGGCGCCGGCGCCTTTCGGAGGGGTCAACTCGGTCCTGGAGGTCCGGGGAGAGAAAGAAAAGACCCAGGAAGAAGCCGAAGCCGCCTCCTGATCCGGGACTTGCCATGGGGGAAGGACCGGAAAAGCGCGCTCCCTCCGAGGAGCCAAAGAGGTCTCTCAACGACTTCGCCCACCTCTTCCTGACCCGCCCCGGGG
>JALUZX010000610.1 GCA_027011425.1 Planctomycetota bacterium | reverse complement strand
CCGTAAAGCGGCGGTCTCCCCCTTCGAGAGGGAATACTTCTCCCGCCTTCTCCTGGAGAAAGTCCTCCGCCTCCGCCCCGGGCTCAGGGACGCCCTGCTTTCCGCCCACCTCTCGGGCGGCGGGGTCCTGGCCCTCCCGGAGGAAAAGGAGCAGACCCCGTGACCCGCAAAGAGAAATCCCCCTCCCTCTTCCAAGGACCCCAGGTCCTGGGAATCGTCCGGGGCTCCTCCAGGGGAAGGGTGCTCCTCGAGGCCGTAGGCCCCGCCCTGGACGAGGATCCCCCCCACAAGGGGGACTTCCTCCTCCTGGAAGAGAGCCCGGAGAGCGCCCTGGCCGTCCGGGTCGTGGCCGCCCGGGCGGGGGGCCCCTTCGCGGAGGGAAAGGAGACGGGCGCCTCCTACCTGGCCGAACTCCTCAAGGCCGGCCGCTCTGAAATCCCTCCGGACGTAAAAGAGATGCTCTACCGGCTCCACCTGGACCTCCACCTCCTTGGGAGGGTGGAGATCCGGGAGGGGAAATTCCGCTTCGTCCCGGGAAGCCGGGACCTGGAGCCCTTCGGACACCGGCTCCGCCGCCCCACCCTGGAGGCCCTGCGTTTCCTGGCCAGCGCCGGCCAGGTGGAAGGAGAGGACACCGTGCCCTTCGGGGTCCTCTGCCGGGGGGAGAAGACCTTTCCCGACGTGCCCGTCCTCTTCTCCATCGACAGGCTGAAAAGCAGGCGCTCCTTCGTCTTCGCCCGGGCCGGATACGGCAAGAGCAACCTGGTGAAATACCTGGTTTCCCGCCTCTACGAGCACCCCCCCGAGGTGGGCCTCCTCATCCTGGACCCGGAGGGCGAATACGCCTTCGAGCAGACCGCCGAAGGCCGCCGGGTCCCGGGGCTGGCCGACCACCCGGAGATCCGAAAGCGCCTCAAAGTCTTCACCTCCCGCAAGGCCCCCTCCCTGCTGGAGCGCTACGGCGACGTGATCCAGACCTCGCTCCAGGTGGACTTCCGGGAGTGCGAGCCCGGAGAGGTGCTCACCTCCTTCGTTCCGAGAGAGAAGCTCGAACAGGTCTGGTCCAACTGGATCCGGGGGCTCGCCAGGAGGACCCGGGGCGGGAAGGTGAAGGTCGAGGACCGGTGGGCGGCCCTGATCGACGCCCTGGACCGGAGGCAATACGGGATCACCGACGAGGAACTCCACCACCTCATCTTCGGCCGCCCCATGAAGTCCGACCAGAAGGGCGGAAACGTGAGCATCCAGGCCGTGCGCAACAACCTGGTCCCCCTGGTGCGCCGCATCCACAACCCGGAGAGCCGGCTTCTGAGCGCCACCCTGGAACACCTGGACCGGGGGGGCGTGGTGATCCTGGACCTCTCCCTGGCCTCCCATTCCGACTCCCGCGCCCTGGCGGACCTCCTTCTCTTCCGCGTCTTCCAGAGCCGGGTCCAGGCCTTGACGCACGGCCGGAAACTCCCCCCCGTCCTGGCCGTCTTCGAGGAGGCCCAGACCATCCTCTCGCCGGGCCGGGACGACGAGACATCCATCTTCACCCGCTGGGTCAAGGAGGGCCGCAAATACGGCCTGGGCGCCCTCATGATCACCCAGCAGCCCGGCTCCATCTCCGAGGAGATCGTCTCCCAGGGGGACAACTTCTTCGTCATGCACCTTCTCAACGAGAACGACCTCCGTCTCCTCCAGCGCATCAACGCCCACTTCACCGAGGACATCCTGGAGTTCATCCGGAACGAACCCGTCAAGGGCAACTGCTACTTCTGGTCCGCCCCGGACCAGCCCTACGTGGTGCCCTGCCGGGTGGAGAACTTCGACGACTACGCCACCCGCCCCACTCGCCGGGCCGAAGGCCCCGCCCGGGTGCGGGAGCCCCGCCTCACGCCCTACGAGAAGGCCCTGCTCCGGGCCCTGGCCGAGGAAGAGCGGGTCTACC
>JALUZX010000609.1 GCA_027011425.1 Planctomycetota bacterium | reverse complement strand
CCCATACCCCCGGAAGAGCGCTCCCTGGCCCCCCTCATCCTGGGCCTCACCCTGGCCCTTCTGGCCTGCCTGGCCTGGGCCGTCCGGGACGAGACCGTCACCAGGCGGCCCTGGAAGGCCTACCAGGAGACCTACGCCGGGGAGGCGTTGAAACGGGTGGAGGCGGAGATCCGGCGGGAAAGAGAGAAGATCCGGGCCTTCCTGGCGAGTCCCGAGGGAAAGAGGCTTCTGCGGGCCCGGAAGGAGGCCCGGAAGGCCTTCTCCCCGGGAACACCCCCGGCAGAAAAGGTCAGGTCCCTGGAAAACCGCCTGGAAGAAATCCGCCGGGAGATCCGGGACCTGCGGGCCAGGTCCCGGGAGGCCAACGGGGAAAAGCTCCAGCTCCTTTCCAGGGGGCTCTCCCTCCAGGATCCAAGGGTGGCGGCGCTTACGGGCAAACTGGAGGCCCTGGACCGGAAGCTCCTGGAGGCGGGAGACCGGGAAGACAAGCTCCTGGCCGAACTGGACCGGGTGAAAGCCCCTCTCCTCCAGGCCGGCCGCCCCCTGGAAGAAGTTACGGTAAGGTTGAAAGGTCTCGAGAAGACCCGGGCCCTCCTGGCGGACTTCTCCCCCAAGGTGGACCAGATCTACCTGAAGGATCCGGGCAGGGTGGAAAGGTGCCTCACCTGCCACGTCGCCATGAAACCCGGAATGCCCGGCCTGGACCGGGCCCCCTTCCGCAAGCACCCCGGGGATTACCTGGTCCGGCACCCGCCGGAGAAGTTCGGGTGCGTGGTCTGCCACGAAGGCTACGGAACGGGACTGGACGACCTGGCCGCCCCCCACGGCTTCGAGTCCTCCTACCCCAGGGAGATCCTCCGGGGATCCGCAGCCCAGGGCCGTTGCGGGACCTGCCACCGGGTCCTGGACGGGAGGGACCGGACCGCCATGAGGGGGGAACTCCCAGGCGCGCCCGCCCTGGGGGAAGGCCTCAAAGCCTTCGAGCGCAATCTCTGCCACGGCTGCCACGTCACGCCCGGTTTCCCCAAAAAGACCCACCTGGCCCCTCCCCTGACCCAGGTCCCGGCCAAGCTGGGCTTCCGGAACACCCTGGTCTGGATCCAGGACCCGGGAAAAGTCCGAAAGAACGCCAGGATGCCCCTCTTCCACCTGGAAAAGGGGGAAAAGGACGCCTACGCCCTGGCCTCCTACCTCTTCTCCCTCCCCCGGGTGGACCCCAGGCCCGTCTCCTGGCCGGCCTGGCTGAAGAAGAAGGAGGACGACATGTCGGACAGCGAGCTGGACCGGCTGGACGCCCTCCTGGAGAGGGGGCGCAAGACCTGGTCCCGGGTCCAGTGCGCCGACTGCCACCCCAGGGAAGGAAAGGGGGGGGACGTGGATGTCTACGCCCCGGATCTCTCCAACGCCGGGGCCAGGCTGGGGAGGGACTGGCTCTACCGCCACCTGGAGAATCCCCACGCCCTCTTCCCCGAGGGGAGGATGCCCGGGATCGGACTTACGGAAAAGGAGATCCGCGGACTGGTGGAATCCATCCTGAGGGACCCGGAATTCGGCGGAGGCGGCGACGAAGAGGAGGAGGAGGAAGAGGAGGCCCCCGGGCCTAAGCTCCCCACCGCTCCCTCCCGGGACCCGGCCGTCCTCGAGAGGGGCCGGGAACTCGTCATGAAGCTCGGTTGCGCCGGATGCCACGACATCCCGGGCCACGGGGAGGACGCCCCGGCGGGAAGCGATCTCTCCGATTACGGGGACAAGAAACTCGAGGATCTCGATTTCGGGCCCCGCGCCGACATCCCCCGGACCGTGGAGAGCTGGACCCTCCTCAAGCTCCTCGAGCCCGGGGCCTTCGGCGGGGAACTCTTCATGCCCCGCCCCCATCTCTCCAAGAAGGAAGCCCTGGCCCTTACGGGTTTCCTGCTTGGGCTTACGAAGAAGA
>JALUZX010000608.1 GCA_027011425.1 Planctomycetota bacterium | reverse complement strand
GACCAGGGCGGTGGAGAGGTCCACGTAGACCCTGCCCGCCAGAGCCGGGTCGGGGGAGGCCCGGTCGTCGTCCTTGAAGGAGAGAAGGAGGAAGCCCTGGGCGTTGGCGGCGGGCGCCTTGCCGGTCAAGGCGAAGGAGAAGTTCCCGAGGGTCGGGGCCGAGGAGGCCCGCATCTCCACGCCCAGGGGCGAGGGCTCGCCGTAGCGGAGGGCCGCCGCCAGGCCCGCCGCCTTGGAATGGTTGTCATAACGCACATGGAGGCAGGCTTCAGGAGAGGAGATGGCAGTCACCCGGCCGCCCGTATCCCTGGTGAGGACAGCGGGAATGGTGGAGAGGACTCCCTTGATGCTGGTCCTGAAAAGCGGGGCCGGGGATTTCTTCTGGCCGTAGAGGTCCAGCATGAACAGGCACTGGAGGATGGGTTCGCCCTTGCCGGCGAGCCAGCGGGTCACGCCCACCTCCATGGTGTGGGCCGAGTCCATGACCCACTGGTTGGCCATGGAGGCCACGAACTCCTGGGGGTTCTTCTGGAAGAAGGACGCCCTCACCATGCTCCGGAGATACTGCAGGTCGTCGTACCCCGCGTCCTGGAGGAGACTCTTCCTCCAGGCCTTGTAGATCGGGGAGAGGGCCAGCATCCGGGCGTCGAAGGAGTGGGCCGTCTCGTGGGCCACGACGATGGCGAAGACGGGCCGCCGCAAGGGGCGGACGTCCTTGGGGAAGCCGTTCTCCAGGGGTCTCATGGAGACCCTGAAGATGTTCACCCCGCCGCCGAAGAAGGACTTCGAGATGTCCGGGGAGGTCTTGCCCAGGAAACCTTTGACGGTGATCCGCCGCATGGTGCGGGGGACGTTCCTGGTCGCTCCAAGGAGGTCCTTGATGAACTTCCTCTGGTCTCCCTGGAGCCTCCGGTTGTCCAGGAGGAGGATCTTGTACTTGGTGAAGATCTCCTTGTAGTCCGGGTTGGTCCACTTGAAGTTCAAGGCCTTGACCAGGGTGTTCACCCGGGCCGTATTCAGGGGAAAGGCCGCCGCCAGGCTGGACTGAAGGACCGCCCTCCCCAGGGAGAACCAGGGTTCCCGGGCCTGGTCGAACTGCGGGGCCGAGCCGTACCACCTTGGATACTTGGCCAGGAAGGCCCGGACCTGTGCGTCGAAGGCGGCGCGCCAGCCGTTCTTGAGGGGCGTATGGGCCTCGCCGGCGGCCACGGAAGCCACGGCAAGGAGGTAGTCCTTGCGGGCCGCCGCGTTTCCAGCCAGGTGGGTTCCCAGGTTGGAGCCCTGGGAGGCGAGCATGGCCTGGAGCCTGGCCAGGGCGCCGCCGGGGAGCTGGAGATCACAGTTGGGATAGAATGTGTGGAAGACGGTGTTTCCGTTGTACTTGTTCGTAGGATCCACCACGAAACCGCCGAGCCAGCGGATCCCGAGGCGCTCGCCCAGGACGTTCATGGGATACTGGTCCAGGGGCCGGTGGTGGTAGGGCTTCCAGAACCAGCCCAGGCCCGCGAGAAGGAGACCGCCCCCGTTCTTCACGTAGGTCTCCAGGACGTTCAGCTCCGAGGCGGTGAAATCCTTGACCGCGTTTCCGATGATCACCACCCCGATCCCCGAAAGGGACGAAGCCGTCACCCGCCCGGGGATGTTGGTCACCTTGTAGCCCCTGGCACGGAGGGCGGAGGTGAGGACCCTGGACCGGGATGTCCTTGCACCCTCGCCGTGGCCCGTGAGGAAGGCGGCCTTCTTCGTCCCGGCCCCGTCCATCCAGACCACGGCCTGGATGTTGAGCTTCAAGGTGTCGAAAAGCCTGTTGGGCTTGTCCATGAGAAAGGAGTCGTGGCCCCAGGCCAGGGCGTGTCCCTTCCCCAGGGTGGAGAGAAGGCAGATCAGGCTGGGAAGGGGGGTGTCGTCGTCCCCCGAGACCATGCCGTGGACAT
>JALUZX010000607.1 GCA_027011425.1 Planctomycetota bacterium | reverse complement strand
TCCAGAGCCCCCTGGCCACGATGTATACCTTTCTCGGGGCCATGGCGCGGGTCCGGCGGGAAGGAAAGGAGGCCTGGAAGGATGCCCTGGCCTGCCTGGACCTCCCGCCCAAGACGCCTCCCGAAGGGGCCAGGGAACTGGCGGCCAAGCTGCTGGGCGTGCTGAACCGGCTGGGGGAGATCACCCCGGGAACGCTCCGGGACAAGGTGGAAGTGGAGCGGGAAGGGCTCCGCCGGTTCCGGTTCTTTCCCCAGGCCCTCTTCCACGACTGGCTGCCGGCGAAGATCCGGGAGGCGGGAAGGATCGAGTTCGTGCGCCTTCCCTCGGGGGAGTGGAAGTTCTCCCGGGGAACCCTGCTCGGCCTGGATCGGCTCTACAACGCCATCTCCCCCCTTCCGGCCCGGTCGGGGAGCGTGGACGAGCGGCGGCTCAGCGTCCCTCTCTGGATCCGGAGCAAGCTCCCCAAGGCCCTCACCTCTGGGGAAATCCTCTCCCTCGAATACTGGCAGTGGATCGGGCTCTTCCTGGTCATCCTGATGGGCGTGGCCTTCGACAGGCTGGTCCGTTTCCTCCTGGGGCTTCTGGCAAAGAGGATCTTGAAGAGCGGGCACACCTTCGTGAAGGAGGAGACCCTCACCCGGGCGGTCCGGCCCATCGGTCTGGCCCTGGCCGCCCTGCTCTGGGTGGAACTCTTCCCCCTGGTGGGGCTCACCGGGCCGGCCCTGGCGGTTCTCCGGGGGGCGGTCCGCTTCTTCGCCGTCCTGGCCGGGACCTGGGCGCTCTGGCGGATCGTGGACCTGGTGGCGGAGGCCCTGGAGTGGAAGGCCGCCCGGACCCGGACCAGGGTGGACGACGTCCTGGTTCCTCTCCTTCGCAAGACGGTGAAGATCTTCATCGTCGTCATCGGGGTCATCTACGCCGCCGAGGCCCTCAACATAGAGATCGCCCCCCTGCTCGCTTCGCTGGGGATCGGCGGTTTGGCCTTCGCCTTCGCCGCCAAGGACACGATCGAGAACTTCTTCGGGTCCGTGGCGGTGCTCCTGGACCGGCCCTTCCACGTGGGGGACTGGGTGGTCATCGGGAACGTGGAGGGGATCGTGGAAGAGGTGGGATTCCGGTCCACCAGGATCCGGACCTTCTACAATTCCCAGGTCACCCTCCCCAACGCTTCCTTGGTCCGGGCCACGGTGGACAACTACGGGAGGCGGAAATACAGGCGCTGGAAGTGCCATATCGGGGTGCAATATGACACGCCGCCCGAGAAGATCCTGGCCTTCCGCGAGGGCATCCAGGAGCTGGTCCGCTCCCACCCGTATACGAGAAAGGACTACTACCAGGTCTGGCTCCACCAGTTCAGCCCTTCCAGCCTGGATATCCTTCTCTATGTCTTCTTCGAGGTTCCCGACTGGTCCACGGAGCTTAGGGAGAGGGAGAGGCTCTTTCTGGACATCCTGCGGCTGGCCCGGACGCTGGGAATCGAGTTCGCCTTCCCGACCCAGACGATCCATCTCTACCAGGAGGAGAAGAAAGAGGAGGAGGAATTCGATCCCCTGCGCCTGGAGGAGAGGCGGGCCAGGGCCAAGGGCATCCGGGGGGCCCGCAAGCTGGTCAAGGGCCAGCCCTGGTTCGAAAAGAAGGAGAGGCCCGACCCCGTGGCCTACCCGGAGGGCCCGGTGTCCCTGGACGACCTGGACGAGGAGGACATCCCCCCCGAGGAGCGGCGGGAGACCTGAGCCTGGCGGGGGGAACGGCCTGGAAAGAACCGGGGAATCGGGGTCGTCCTGTCTTGGGCCGATCAGGCAGTTAAGGCCCTATCCTGCACGACGATCGGGGCCCTTCGGGCCCCTCCGGCGTGCTCTTCACAAGGATAGGGGGGGACAACTTTCCTGGAATTTCTTAAAGCCGTGAAGAGTCCGCCGGAGCCTGCGTCGCCAAAGCGAC
>JALUZX010000606.1 GCA_027011425.1 Planctomycetota bacterium | reverse complement strand
GAATATCACGGGATCCTTGGGAGGGGGCCCGGGGAGGGCGAAGACACGGGCTCCCGCAAGGGGTTCCCCCGTGTCCTTGGCCAGCACCCGGCCCGTTACGGCCAGGACGGGGTCCAAGGCCAGGGTGATCCTGGAAATCCCGGTCTCCTTGGTGAGGTCAAGGGGGCCGGAACGCTTGCGGATGTATCCCGGGGCCTCCACCTCGATCCGGTAGATCCCGGGGAGGAGCCCCTGGAGCCGAAAGACTCCTTCCGGGTGCCGGGAGGGCCGGGGCCGGCGGAACCGGAATTCCGCGAGCACGCGGGAGCGCACGTCCTCCATGGGATCGGGCTTCTTCTTTCCCCCGGAGGAGAGAGCCCGGCGGATCCGGTCGAGAACCTGGGGCGGGAGGTTTCCCCTCCTACGGAGGACCCGGTCCAGCATCCGGTTGACCCGGTCGCTCCGGGCCGGGTCCCGGGCCTTCCCGCGGCCCGACCGGGATTCCCGTGGCCGGCCCGGGAAATTCGAATTCCGCAAGAAACGGGGGAGAGATGTGTTCCTTCCCCGGCCCGCCTCCAGTTTCTTCCGGACCTCCTGGGGAGGGGAGGGAAGAACCCCCTTGGCCAGGCTCTGGGGGAGGGCGGCGACGGAAAAGACCGTGAGAGGATTGCCCTTCTCGTCGGTGACCCGGCCTTCCAGGACCCGGCCCCGGGAGAGGGAGAAGTTCAGAGAAGGAGGGGGGGCGCTCTTTTGGCCCAGTCGAACCCATTGGAAAGCCTTTTGCCACCCCTCCGCCTCGGCCGTGACCAGGTAGTCCCCTCCGGGAAGGGCGGGGAAGCGGAACTTGCCTTCCTTGTCCGTCAAGGTCGAGGGCGAAGGACCCCTGCGGAAACCGGCTCCCCCCCTGAAAGGGAGAGTCCGGACCCGGGCGCCGGGAAGGGGCCCCCCGCCCTGGGCCAGGACCTTCCCCTGGAGGATGTATCCCGGGGGGAGGAGGATCCGGATCCCGTCCTGGACGGTCCCGTCCTGGAGGCGGATCAAGGGCGAACGCCCCGGAGGATGGGCCGGGTGGGTGGCCAGCAGCTTGCCCTCTCCACGAGGCACGTGGACCAACTGAAAAAGACCCGCTGGATTGGTTTCGGCCCTCAGGACGGAGACTCCTGGAGAACCTCCTCTCCCGCGGAAGAACCGCCGGCGGCCGGAGGGCATCCAGGAGACGACGGCCTTGGAAACGGGATTGCCCTCCCGGTCCACAACCACACCGGAAAGCACACCTCCAGGGCCCAGCACCAGGTCCCCCACTTCCACCAGGGTCCGTCCCGGCCGGGCGACGCCCCTCTTGGTATCCGGGGCGAGGCCTGCGAAGGTGGCCGAGGCTGTCCAGAAAGAGGGAACGGGGCCGTTCAAAGCGATCCGGAATCTACCCTGTTCGTCGGTCCGGGCCTTTCCCGTCGGGCCGGCACCGCCTGTCCGGCGCCGCCGCCCCAGGAGGGAAACCTCGACCTGGGCGGAAGGGATGGGAAGGCCCTTGGGGGTGACCACCCTGCCTTCGAAGACAAGGTTTCCCACGCCTCCCCACCCCAAGTCGGGAGCCTGGAGGGCCACCCGTCCATGGTCCGCCTCCTCTCCGTCCTCCCCCTGGAGAAGGGGCCCGCCGGCCTGGTCTTCCCCATCTATCCCGGGAAGACCGGGGAAAGGGGTTTCGATCCCGGCCACAGCCGGTTCCACCGAACCCCCGGCAAGGAGAAGATACCCGCCCGCTCCGGCCAGGAGCGCCAGCAGGGCAAGCAACAGGGTCCGGGATTTCCACATGGGTCGTTCTCCTTGCCTCGGAGTGCATTCCTCCTGGAGAATGGATCCTTCTCGAGACAGGCATAACTTAAGGCAAGAAAAGCCCCGGAGGGCCCTGCTCGGGGAATTCTTACAAGAATATTGACGGTTTGCGGGGTTGTCCCGGCCATGTTCCCGGAAGAGGGTATGGAGGGAAGGCGCACGGGAGGCGGCCTTGTTCGAAACTTTGCCTACAGGAATCGAGGAGTTGGACCTGGTTCTCGGCGGCGGGGTGCGCTACCCGCGTGACGCGGCGGCGTTCATCTTCCTGACCGGGGGCCCCGGCACGGGGAAGACCATCCTGGGACTCGAACTCACCACCCGGGCCTGGCTGTCCAGGGAGGAGGGGGACGGGGTCTTTCTCTTTTACTCCGTGGAGCAATCCCCCCTGGACCTGCAACGCAAGCTGGAATCGGACTTCGGCCACTACTTCGGCTGCGATCGTGAAGTGAAGGTCACCACAGAGGGGCTCATCGGGAAGGTCCAGCTCGAGGTGGAGGCCCCCGGGGGAGGGGTGAACCGGCTCCTCCTTCTCCAGGCCAACCCGGCGGCCCTCATGGAGGACTCCCCCCCCGACTCGAGGCCCCCGACGGTGGGAATCGAGTGGATCCAGGCGGAGATCGGGAACCTGGCCCGGGTGGACAACCTTGTCATGGTGTGCCTGGACAACGTGGGGCTTCTCCTCTCGGAGACCGAATACCTTCCCAAGCGGGCCGCCCTCCTCCGCGTCCGGAGGGACCTGGTAAAGCGTAAGATTCACGGCATCTTCATTCACGAAGAGGCCCCCGGCGCCCGGGTCTGCCTTCCTTCGGCGGAGGAATTCTCCACGGACATACTCATCCGGCTCAGCGTGACTTCCTTCCGGAGCTTCAAGGCAAGGATGCTGGAGATCGAAAAGGCGAGGCATCAATATTATTATCGCGGATTGCATCACTTCTCCATCGTGGGGAAGGACATCCGGCGGGACCAGTTCCTGGGAGCCCGCAGCGAGAAGGCCCCCGGTGTACACATCTATCCCTCCATCCCGGCCCAGCTCTCCCTCCTCAAGGACGCGGCCTACCACAAGCGTCCCCCCAGGGGACCGGAACCTCTCTGTTTCGGCATGGAGGAGCTGGACCGGGCCTTCGGAGAGGGAAGCCGGCCGGCGGTCCGCTCTTCCACGGTCCTCCTGGCGGAGCCGGGAACTCCCGCCACCGAAGTGGGGCTCCGCTTCGCCGCCCGGGGAAGGATGGAGGGAGAGAGGGCCTTCTTCGTCTCCACCAGGGAGGACAAGGACTTCCTTCTCAGGGCCTGCGCCCGCAAGCCCGGGCTCGGAAGTCTCCTGGAAGGGGGGGGCGGGGACTTTCACCCCGATTTCGTCGTTCAATACCTGAACCCGGAGTTGATCCCCCCGGGGAAGTTCACCTGGGACATCCTGAACCTCGTGGGGGCCTCGGGGCCCGTTCCGGAGGAGCCTCCCCCCCACAGGCGGCTCGTCTTCGACGCCATGACGGGGCTTTCGGCCCGCTTTCCCTTGGTGGAGGACCCGGATTTCCTGGTCATGGCCCTCCTGGACCTCTTGAGGAACCAGGGAGTCTCGCCCCTTTTCATCGAGCTGGTCTCCCCGGGGGAGAGACCCTCCCCCGCCCTCCTGGCCCCCTACGTCTCACGGTTCGATTACGTGATCCAGCTCTTCTTCAAGGAAGGGGAGGAGGACGAAAGGCCCTGGTGCCGGATCCACAAGGCCCTGGGCGTGGAGTTCTCGCGGAAGCCCTTCCCCCTGGACCTCAATTCCTGACGCGGATTCTTCCCTCCATGCCGTAGGGCGCGCGCAGGAATTCCCCTTCCAGGATTTTTTCCTTTCCGGCGCCTCCGGAGGGAAGGGGGAGGCGGAAGAAACCCAGGCGGCGGGAGTCGGGATCCGCATGAACGAGGGAGAGGGAATGGCCCGGCCCCTTTCCCCATGATAGATAGAGGAATTTCCTTTTCTTGTATAATACGTCGAACCTCCGCCCGGAAAAGAGCCCGAGGACCCCGGCGAGGGCGGACCTCCGGGCCCCCAGGGCCAGGCAGAGGCGGTCCGCGGCGGGGACCTTCCTGAGACCCAGCATCAAGGCCCCGCCCCCGGGCCGGGCCCGGAAGAGGAAGGTCCCTTCCAGGGCGGGCAGGATGTCCTTCCCAGGGTCAAGGCCGACCCTGGCCCGGAAGAGGGCCAGGCCGGTCTTCACCATCCGGCCCCACACCCCTTGAAGCGATTCCAGGCCGACCAGGATGGAATCCAGCGCATCCGGCTGGATCCGCCAGGCAAGAAAGGTTTCTTTTCCTTCCGGAAGGGCCTCGCAAAGCCCTCCTTTCCCGGAGAGGAGAACTCCCGGGAGGCCCACCCGGTCGGGCCAGACGAAGAGGCCGAACCTGCCCCGGTTCTCCCCTTCCAGCCGGAAGAGGGCGGCCTCGAAGGCGTCGGTGTTCAAGAGTTCCCGGACCTTTGAGGAAAGGAGAAAGGATCCGCGGATGACTGGAATTCCGTTCCCGGGGAAACGGACGCGGCCCGAATCAAGGAGCCCCGCCAGGGAAACCCAGAGAAGCAGGTTCCCTTTCCACGGGAGGGCGGACCGTGCCAGGACCCTCCAAGGCTTTCGGCTCCCCAGGAGGGGGCCGGAAGGGAAAGGGAGATGAGGCCGGGAGAAGAAGGAGAGGGACGGGTCCCGGGGGACTCGGCCCAGCCCCCCGGGAGAACCCTGGGCCCTCCTGAGGAGGGCGATCCTTCCTTCGGGGGTGAGGGCAGCCGCCCACCCCTCGGAGCGGGAGAGCAGGTCGGTTTCCGAGGTTCCAAACCCCATCCATTCGAGGGCGATGCGGGCCGGGAGAGGAAGCGGCCCCGCCTGGGGAAAGGAGAGGGCCGCCAGGGAATCGGAGGGAAGGCGGCCCAGGAGATCTCCGCCGGGGAGGCCCTGGACGGCTTTCTCCTCCCTCCTTCCGCACCCGGAAAGAAGGATGGGGAGCAGGAGAAGAAAAGGAAACTTCACCGAGCCCTCTTCCTCCACGGGCGGCCCTCCTCCTTGAAGAGGCGGAAGAGGAGGCGCACGCCCACCCCGAAGGCGCCGCCCTGGTAGTAATCCCGCTTGCGCGTATTGTAGGCCGTTCCCGCGATGTCCAGGTGGGCCCAGGGGGTGTCCCCGGCGAAATGGCCGAGAAAGGCGGCGGCCGTGATGGTGCCCGCTCCCGCGCCGGCGGAACCGATGTTCCTCAAGTCTCCGTAGGACCCTTTTATGAGATCCTTGTATTCCTTCCAGAGGGGGAGGCGCCAGCAGCGTTCGCCCGTCTTCTCCCCCGAACGTAGAAGAGCCTCTGCCAGGGGGTCGTGGTTGGAAATAAGGCCCGTAGCCTCGTGGCCCAGGGCCACCACGCAGGCCCCGGTGAGGGTGGCCAGGTCCACCACCGCCTTGGGCTTGAAGCGCTTGCGGCAGAAGGCGATGCAGTCGGCCAGCACCAGCCGTCCCTCGGCGTCGGTGTTGAGCACCTCGATGGTCGTCCCGTCGCAGGCCGTCACCAGGTCCCCCGGTTTCTGGGCGTTTCCGTCGGGCATGTTTTCGGCCAGCCCCAGGACGCCCACCAGGTCGAAGGGAAGGTCCCGCCCCCCTTCCAGGGCCTGGAAGAGTCCCAGCACGGCGGCGGCGCCGCACATGTCGAAGCGCATCTCGTCCATGCCCCGGGAGGGCTTGATGGAGATCCCTCCCGAATCGAAGGTGAGCCCCTTGCCTACGACGCAGACCTTTTCCTGTGCCGTTGGGCGGGTCTGGAGGACTACGAGCCTCGGAGGGTGGCTGGAACCCCGGGCCACGCCCAGGAAGGCCCCCATCTTCAAGCGTGCCATCTCCTTCTCCCCCAGGACCGTGCACTTGCAGCCCCACTCCCGTGCGACTTTGCGGGCCCGGGAGGCGAAGAGGGCCGGCGTGAGAAGGTTGGAGGGAAGGTCTCCCAGTTCCCTGGCGAGGTTCTGTCCCCGGGCGGCGGCGGCGCCGGCCTGGAGGCCCTTCCCGGCTTTCTCCCGGGCCCGGGCCTTCCCCCGCAGGAAAAGGAGAACCCGCCGGGGCTCTTTCTTTTCCTTTTTCCTCTCCCCCTCGTCCTCCCGGGAGGTCTTTTTCTTGAAGCGATCGAACTTGTAGGCCGAGAGCAGGAGGCCCTCCGCCAGGGCGGCGCCCGTCTCTTCCGGTGAAACGGGGTGATCTTCCAGGGGGAAGGCGAAGGAAAAGCGGTCCATCCCCAGGGAGGCGGCCCGGTTCCGGGCCTTCCCGGCCAGGCGCCGGATCTTCTCCGGGTCCAGGTCCTCCGCCTTTCCGGCGCCCAGAAGAAGGATTCGTTCCACCGGGGAAGCCTGGGCGGGATAGAGAAGCCGGCCGGATCCGAACTCCCCGTCCAACTCCTTCCACGCTTTCCCCAGGGCGGGGCCGAAGGCGGGGGCGGCAGGGGGCCGGTCTCCTTGGAAGGAAGGAAGAACCAGCAAGGGGGAACGGGCCTTCAAGGGGTTTTCGGTTTTAAGTGTGAGTTTCATGGAGTCTCCTCCTTTACGCCTCCAGGATCCCAAGTAAGAAGGGGTTGTGTCCCTTCTCCTCGTCGATGGTGGTGGCCGGGCCGTGACCGGGAAGGATCCTCGTGGACCCGGGAAGGGTCAACACCTTCTCCCGGATGGAATCGAAAAGGGTCGGGGCGTCGCCTCCCGGGAGGTCCGTCCTTCCCACGGAACCTTTGAAGAGGAGATCCCCCGTGAGGAGAGATCCCTCCGATTCGTCCAGGAAGGCCACCGAGCCCGGGCTGTGGCCGGGAACGTGGAGAACCCGGAGGGCCCCGCTCCCGACGGGAAGGGTTTCCTCACCGGCAAGCTCCCGGTCCAGTTGGGGAGGCTCTTTGGGAGACAACCCGAACTGTTTCCGCGTCTCTCCCAGGGTCTCCAGGAGGAAACGGTCCGCCCCGTGCATGAGAAAGGGAATCCCGCCAAGGGCCTCCCCCACCTCCCTGGCGGCGGAGACATGGTCCAGGTGGCCGTGGGTGGCGAGTAGGGCCTCCACCTGGACCCCCTTTGCCCGGATCCAGGAGACAAGGCGGACCGGTTCGTCCCCGGGGTCGACGAGGACGGCCTTTCCCGACTCTTCGTCCCAGAGAAGCCAGGCGTTGGCCTGGAAGGCCCCGACAGGAAGGTTTTCGAATCTCATGGCCCCTCCATGGAGAATTCCCCTTCCCTCCCCAACCAGGAT
>JALUZX010000605.1 GCA_027011425.1 Planctomycetota bacterium | reverse complement strand
TCCATGACCCTCCCCGCCGCCAGGAGCGAAGCGGGAGAAAGGCGAATCTTCCCGAACTTGTAGGTCCCCGAAGAAACTTTGCCCGGAACCCAGACATACTCCGTCCAAGGAACACTCTCCCGCGGAAAGGCAGCAAAGTGGATCCACCACCCGGGCCTTTTCCCGGAGAGGGGGCCGGACTCCCCTCCATGGCCCGCAACTGGGTCCCTGCGGGGATGGAACCTGAAGAGGGGAAGGAGAAACCTCCCCAAGCGGTCGGTGAGGATGGGATCATCCCGTATCCGCACGTAGCCCGCCGGCGCGTCCCCCTTGGACGAAACCTCCCAGTGGACCCACTCCTGCGAGAGGGGCATGCCCGCGGGCCCCAGGAGACTTCCGGAGAGATATACCCCTTCCCCGCCCAGGGAAACCTCCACATCCACCCGCTCTCCCGCCTTCGCCGGGCCTCTCACCTTCGCCGCACCCTTACCAACCTCGTCGGGTTCGAAAAAGAGGGGCGACGCTTCCACGGCCAACTCCATTCCCAAGCCCACATACTTGAAAAAGGCCAGGCCCCGGCCATCCACATCCCGGCGGGCGATCACCCTCCTTCCCTCTTCCAACCGGACGACAGCCATTCCATTGCGCACGGGCCTCCCTTTGCACAGAACCTTTACGGCCAGGCGGCCCGTAGGGGGCAACCGGAGGACCAGAGGCATCCACCCTATTTTCTTGAAAGAAACCCCATCCTCCGTCATTACGCCCAATGGTTCGTCCACGAAGACTTCCGCCCGGCTGGACCGGCCTGTCTTCCCGGGATCAACAAGAAATGGGGCTTTCTCGAAGACCGCCTTCCCGTCTCTACCCGTCAGCTTATAGATGGAATACCCCTGACCATAAATTGCGCCCTTCAAGCCGACCCTCGCCCCCCAGGCCGGCTTTCCATCCGCCCTTTCGATCCGCACGGCCAGATCCGGACAGGAGCCCGCGAGGATGAAGGCCTTGGACTGCCAGGCCTTGACGGTCGCCCAACCGAACAAGGAGCCCGCCTCGGCCGTCACCAGGAGATCGCCCCAGCCCGGCCCGACATGGAGAGTCGCGATCCCGCGGGAGTTCGACACGGCGCGCCGGCCCTTTTGCTCCAAGAGCCTCAAAGGGTCGTAATTGGAGGGGGAAAGGCACCGGCCCCCGAGAGCGGCGGGAACATACCTCTTCCAGAGGAAATGAAGGATCGCTCTGGGAACGGGCCTTCCGTTTCCCTGCTCCCGGACTTCCACTCGGATCTTCCTCGAATTTCCGGGAAAAAAGACCCCTTTTCCTCTCGAAGGAAAACGCCCAGCCCCTCTTCCCGAGGAAAGAAGGAGGGAAAAACCCGCCAAAAGAAAAGAAGCGTATAAATTTCTCTTCAACATGGCCTATTCCCTATAAGCGTACCCTTTTCCTCCTCTCGCACGGGCGGCTGCAAGCCGGGTTCCGGGAAACGGGGGGGCAACCGTCTTGAAAACAGAGTCTACCCCTCCCCGCACGACACGCAAAGGGGCGCCGCAGGGGGCGCCCGAGGGACGGCGCGAAGCGCCGGACCGACGGTCGTCCCGCAGGACGGCGCGAAGCGCCGGACCTACCGCTTCCGGCTCGGCCTCTTGACCGGGCGGCCCGTGATCACCGGGAGCTGGGCCTTCTTGAGGAAGAGGACGGCGAAGCAGGTGTCCGTGAGCCCTTCCCATCCCCCGCGCCGCCTGAACCTGTCACAGAGAAGATGGATCGCCCCCTCCCAATACCAATCCCTGGGGCCGAGCCTGGCGATGGCGGCCAGCTCCATGGCCCTCTCCAGGCCGTAGAGGTAGGAATAGTGCCACGTCATTCCCCTCCCGGGATTCTCCCGGACGGTGAAATGCATGTAGAGCCAGGTGTAGGCCATGTTCAAGGCGGCCTGCATCCCCCTCGTTCCGCGAATCCCCCCGTGGGCGTCCGAACGGGCGATGGTCAATGTGGCCAGCCCGGCGGTGGTCATGCTTCCCGCGACGCCCCGTTTCCCCAGGTAGGGAAAACCCCGAGCCTGGATCTTGGCGGTGCTCCGCATGCCGTAATTTTTTCCCCCTTTCTTCATCCTCTCCAGGTCCACGTAATGGATAATGGCCGGCATGGCCCACAGGGGACCGGACTTCTCCTGGTCCTTGATGAAGTGGGCCGCCGCTCCGCGGAAAAAATTGGGGGGCACCTTGATCCCGCAGAGCGTGGCCGAGTGGAGCCCAAGAACGGCATACTGGGTGTTGGAGTTGTCGTAACTCCTTTCCCCGACATAGCGCCACCTGGCGATGTAGGCCTTGTCCACCCGGGGATCCACGTAGCTCTCCAGCCGCTTGGTCCAGCGCTTCATGATCGCCAGGTCCGGGGAGGGCACGTGACGCAGGTAGGGCTTGGATATTCTCCCGGAGATCAGGTCGTCCCTCTCCCCCAGGGGAGCATAATAGGCCTCGAAGGCCATGAGGGAGAGGCCCAGGGAATATGTGTTGAGCACCGGATTCCGTCTCAGGTATTCGACGCATTTCTGGACCAGGGGATCCTTGTGGTCCACCTCGGCCTTGACCAGGGTGAGAAGGGCCAGGGCGACGTAACCGGGCTCATAATCCCTCTTGTTCCCGGCCCTTACCCCGTGGAACCTCCCCCGGCGCCTCATGTCGGACCGGATTTCCCTGACCCCCCCATCGATGGCGGCCACAACGTCCTTCTCGAAGCCCTTGTATCGGTACGGGAATACTTTCTTGAGGGTATACGAGTCCTCCAGCTTGTAAGGCCTCTCGGGTCCCCTCCAGCCCCTGCCTCCGCCCGAAAAGGAGCCCTCCAGGACAGCCTGGATCTTTTCGATTACCCCCTTGCGATAATCGAAGACTCTCGTGACGTTCAACCTGAAGCCCAGGAGAGAGCGGCGGCCGCGCTTCTTTGGGAAGACGATCCTTCCCAGGCGGACCGGCCGCTCGGGCTGGTAGAACTTGAAGCTCCCCTCCTGGGTCGCCTTGCCTCCCTCCACGGATGTGGTCTTCCATTTGCCCCGAAGTTCGACCAGGCCGTAGTTGATGAGGTCGCCGAAGACGAATCGCGCCCTCTTTACGCCCACTTTCACCTGGTCCAGGCCGCGGAAGCTGGTGCCCACCGAAAAAGGCACCAGGCCGAGAACGCCTGTCTGGAAATACCCCGGCTCCCCCGTCACCTCCCAGCCGAAAACGCCCTTGGTGCCGGCCCGGCGGGGAAACCTGCCTGTTATCCGGCTGTTTTTCACCCGGAGCCGCCCGTTCTCTTTCCTGTCTAACCCGAACCAGGCGAAGTCCTCGGGGCCGAGCTTCCAGGCGAAGTAGGCCTTCTCCTTGGATTTCCCGGCCTGGGAGGCCGGGGAGGGCGAGGCGGGCCCAAAGGGAAGAAGCAGGGAAAGAGCCAGGACATAATGTGGATGCATCGCCGCCTTTGAAACCATACCAGGGGTTCGGGTCACGCCAGGGTTCCCCCATGGGAAAGGGGGCCCGGGGGAAAGTCAACCCTCCGGCCCCCCCTTTCCCGCACCCTCAATCCGCCTTGTGGAGATGCACGTCCTGCTGGGGGAAGGGAATGGAGATGCCCTCCTGATCGAACCGCTCCTTCACGGCCCGGGTAACGTCCCAGTAGACGTCCCAGTAGTCGGAGGTCCGTGTCCAGGGGCGCACCACGAAGTTGACGGAGGAATCGGCGAGTTCGTGGAGCTTGACAACCGGCGCGGGATCCTTCAGCACCTTGGGATGCTTCTCCAGGATGTCCTCCAGGACCTTCTGGGCCTTGGGGATGTCGTCGCTGTAGTCGATCCCGAAGGTCATGTCCACCCGGCGGGTGTTGTTCCCCGTAATGTTGGTGATCACCCCGCCCCAGATGGAGTTGTTGGGAACGATGATGGTCTGGTTGTCCGGGGTCTTGATGGTCGTGGAAACCAGGCTCATGGCCGAAACCGTCCCGGAGACGCCGGCCACGTTGACGAAGTCGCCGATGTCGTAGGGGCGGTAGAGGAGAATCATGATTCCGCTCGCGAAATTGCTGAGCGTGCCCTGGAGGGCGAAGCCCACAACGAAGCCGACGGCGCCTATGGCGGCGACCAGGGGCCCGATATTGATCCCCAGGACCGAAAGAGCCACCACGATGCCGATCAGGATGGTCACCCTTCGGACCGTATTGACGAAGAAATCACGCAGGAGATCCGAGCTGGTCTTGAAGGCCCGAACGGCCCGGTCCGTGACCTTGGCCAGGACCGCCGCCAGGATCCGGAAGGCCAGAAGAAGGAGCAGGAAGACGATGATATTGGTGGCGTACTTGAGGCCCTTGTCCGGGGACTTCACCCAGGCCAGGACCTTGGTCCAGGTATTGGAGACGTTGGTGACAGGGTTCTCCACCAGGCCCAGGCCGCGGGAGACCGTGTCCACGTAGGCGTTGTAGTCCTTGACCGCGTCCTTTCCCGCCTTGTCCTCCAGGGCGGCCACAACGGCATCGACCCGGTCCAGGAGGGCCAGGCACTCCTTCTTCAAGGCCTCCTCTTGCTTCTCCAGGGGCGCCTTGGCCCCGGCCTTGGCCTTCCGGATCTTGTTCTTAATATCCGCATATGCCTGGGCCTTCTTTTTGAAGAGTTCCACCCAGGCCGCGGCCTCCTTCTCCAGATCCTCCTTGGTGAGAGGCAGGAGTTGGTTCTCCAGGTCCTCCACGGCCACCTTGGGATCGATGGTGGTCACCGCTCCTTTCTCGGGAGCTTTCGCCTGGGCCGCAAGAAGAGGACCGGGAAAGAAGACGGCAAGGAAAAGAAAGAAAAGGGAACAGAGGGCATTCTTCATGTTGAAACTCCTTTGGGAAAAGGAAAAGGGATGGGAAACGTCGATCTAGAACAGGAGACCACTTCCCGGGAAGGCCGCGACATTGTGTTGAGATCGATTGGATTTCAAGTTTTTTTTCCTATCCCGGAGAAAAACACCCCTCGAACGGCATTCCCCAGGGGGCACAAGCCATGAAACACGTTTTTTTTCTCCTTCTCCTTCTCCCAGCCGCCTGCCACGCGCCCCTCCCCGGCCGGTGGGAAGATCTCCCCCCGCGGGCCTTCGACCCGCCTCCCTACGCCCGCTTCCTCCGGGGCCTTACCATCTGCCTGGACCCGGGCCACGGCGGACACGCCGACAGGAAGGGCTACAAGCGGGGTCCCACGGGCTTTCGCGAAGCCGTCATGAACTGGAGGGTGGCCCGGTTCCTCCAGGGCTTCCTGGAGAAGGCCGGGGCCAAGGTGGTGCTCACCAGGCACGGCGACGAGGCGGTCACCCTGCAGCGCCGCTCCCGGATCGCCCTCGAGGCCGGGGCGGACATCTTCCTCTCCCTCCACCACAACGCCATCAATGGAAAACCCTCGGTCAATTACACCACCATCTGGTACCACGCCGGCCCCGACTACTCCCCTGCCGGCCTGGACGCGGCGAGGTGCCTCTTTTTCGGGATCACCCACGAACTCCGCCTCTCCCAGGTGGCGGAGGTGCCCCTCCATTCGGATTACCTCATGTATCCGGGTAGCGGATTCGGTGTGCTCCGCCATATCCGGGGGAAGATCCCCGCCGTCCTCTGTGAATCCTCCTTCTTCACCAACCCGGCCGAGGAGAAGAGACTCAAGGATCCCGCCTACAACGAGCGGGAGGCCTGGGGGATCTTCCTGGGCCTGGCCCGTTGGGCTCTCGGGGGGTTCCCCTCGGCCCGGATTCTCGGCCGGGGGCCCCACGGCCCTTCGGAGATCCTCAGAGTCCGCCTCCTCTCGGGCCTGGAGAAACGGAAATCCTGGGCCCTCAAGTCCCCCCTCATCCTGGCCTCCTCGATCCAGCCTTTCCTGGACGGAAAACGCCTGGAGAGATGGACTTTCGAAGCCGAGAAAGGCCTCCTCCTGCTTACCCCGCCCAAGGAAGGCTGGAGTCCCGGGAGACACACTCTTCGGGTGGAATTCATGAACATCTTCAAGAACAGCCCGCCCAGGCCCACCCTGACCTGGACCTGCCGGCCCGCCTCCTGACCGCCCGGCCGGGAAAAGGGGCGGTTTTCCACCCGGCAAGAGGGGAACCGGGCCGGACCGGGATCCGTCTTTCTATACAGTTTCCTTTCATTCCTTTTCCGGGGCTTCCACGCCCGGGTTCCCCCTGCCCGGGCACGCCCCTGAACTTCTCGAAGGAGGAACGCCATGAAACGTTTCCTTTCCCTCTCCCTGGCGGGGGCCCTCCTGGCGGGAGCGGCCTCTACCCAAACGGCGCTCACCGGGCTCGGTGAAGTGCCGTGTCCCACCGCAACGCTTGGCCTGGCGACCCAGAAGGTCTGCGCGAGGCCCACCTGGTGTATGACCAAACTCAAGCCAAACCCGGCCATCTGGGCGGGGGCGACCACCTGGGACGCGACCTTGAAGGCGGCCTGGGTCAGCAACGGCTCCACCTACGGGGTCGTCTACCCCTCCGCCTGCGGCAACCCCTGCAAGTGCGTCTGCAAGACCCTCTGCCTCAGGAGGTGGCCCATCAAGAACTACATCACCGGTATGGCGATGAACTCCAAAAAGAGGATCCTGTTTATCAGCGACTCCAACCACGCCATCCGGACCTTCTACGCGGGGAAGCCCTGCGAGATCAAGCCGATCCGCACCTGCAGCATCCGCCTGCCCTTCCGGTGGCATATCACCGGCCTTGCCTACGACAAGGTCCATGATTACCTGTTCTACGTAACCTCAAACTTCAGCCCCCTCACTGTTCCGGCGTCCGTCCTCTACGTGGCCAAGGCATCCTCTCCCTGCAGACCTTTCTGCAAGTGGCGGGTTCCCAAGTGCTCCATCTCCGTCTTCGGCCCGGCAACGGGCCTGGCTTACGACCCCGCCACCAAGACGGTGTTCGTCACGGACGCCAAGGGTAAGACCGCCGTGGTGAAATGGGACGGGAAGTGCGGTTTCAAGCTCGTATCCTGCTGTCCCGCCTCGCCGGTGAAACGCTACTACGGAATCGCGGTCCGGCCCTCCATCCAATGCCCCCCCTACTTCGGGACCTCCAAGAAGACCACCCG
>JALUZX010000604.1 GCA_027011425.1 Planctomycetota bacterium | reverse complement strand
AAGATGTCCAGGGCCCGGGCGGTGAGGGGGTTCACCTCTTTCAGGTTCCCGGCCTGCTCGATGGGGATCCAGGAGAGTTCCTGGCCCTCCAGGGGCTTGGGCTCCCCTTTCCACTCCAGGACGATGTATTCGAAGTGGCGGCAAAGAAGGGGCGGCCCTTCTTCCCGGGGGACCTCTTCGTCCGCCGCCGTTCCCAGGCGAAACCGCAGGACCTGGATGCCCAGTTCTTCCCTCAGCTCACGGCAAAGGGCTTCTTCCGGGGCCTCATCTTCCTGGAGTTTTCCCCCCGGCGTATCCCATAGACCCGGCGAGAGAAGGGCCCGGACGGAGCGTTTCTCCAGGAGGACCCTGCCCCCGCGGAAGAGGAACCCCCCGGCCGTGGCCGTGTCGAAACGCCGTCCCGGGGTGAGCTCGGGAAAGGGAAGAGATTCGGGGATCACCTTTTCGGGCTCCTTTTTCTTTCCTCTTCTTCTCCTCCTTCTTCCACCGTCCAGCCTTCTTCTTCCGCCATGGAACGAAGACTTCCCGCGTAGAGGTCCGGGTCCCATTCCAAGGCGCCGAAGATCTCCCCCGCCTTTTCCCTGAGCGTTTCAACGGGCCTGGGCCGGAGAATCCGCCTCCTAAAACGTGGAAAGAGGGACTGGATCTCAAAGGCCGCGTGGGACCGGATCCGGGCCGCTTCGAAGAGGGCGGAAGGCCAGAAAGGGACGCGGAGGAGGGTGGTTTCCTCCCCGCCTTTTCTTCCTGTAGAGGCGGCCCGGGCTTCCTCCTCCCTGAGCCGCTCCAGGACCTCGTAGGCGTAGATGTGGAGGGCCGTTTCCGCGGGAAGCCTCTCCAGGACCCCCGCCAGGCGGAGCCTCTCCATGGCCCGGCGGAACTCCCCCGAGGGCGGGAAGAGATCCCTGGTCCCGGGAGAAGGTTCGCCGGGGGCGGGATCCAGGAGGAGGCCGTCCAGTTCCATCAACGTCCTCTCCTTCTCGCCCGGAGGACAAGGTCCACCCACTCCCGGATGACCTTCTGGTTTTCCTGGAAGGGGGCGCGGGCGTCCAGGACGACCTGGCCCTCGGCCCGGGCCAGGTCCAGGAGCCCTTCCCGGAACCGGGAGAGCATGTAGAGGTTTTCGTCCACGGTGCGCTCTTTTCTCTCGTTCAGGCGCTTCACCGCTTCCCGGGCCGGAAGGTCCAGGAGGAAAATCATGTCGGCCCTGGGATAACAGGAAAGGATCTCCCTTGCGTAGGGGTCGTGGTGGAAGCGTCCCGTACCTGCGGCGAAGTGGGTGGGAAGGTAGCGGTCGAAGAGAAGGACGTCCTGGTTCTCCATGCCCGGCTCCACCGTGGAAACCATGTATTTCACCGAGTCCATGAGCTTGGCCAGGCGCTGGATCCGCCAGAGGTGGAGGTGCCTTCCCCCGGCACAGAGCCTGGTGAGGTCGGTGACGGTGTCGTGGAAGACGCCGTGCCGGTAGATCTTGTGGATCTTCGTCCTCAGGCCCTTTCCCTCCAGGTAGCGCCGGAGGGCGGCCAGGTGGCTCGATTTTCCGGAGCCGTCGATTCCGCAGACCGCCAGGATCAATGGGCCTTTCTTCCGCCGGGGCCCTCCCGCGGACCCGGAAGGAAAGGATCCTCCGGGGGTGAAACGTCCCGCCAGGGCCTCGCCTCTGAGATCCACTCCCGCCAGGGCGTAATTCTCGAAGAGGAGAAAGTGGGGGAAGCGGGCGGGCTGGAGAAGGTGCAAGAGTTCCCGGGTTCTCTCCCGGACTTCCCGGGGGTACCGGTCGCCGGGGAGGAGGCCCCTCCAGGAAGGGAGGAGCCGGGTCTCCACGGGACCTTCCGCCGGCTCGGGATCGGTGAAGAAGACGGGAATGATTCCTTTCTCCCGGAACCTTCCCGGGTCGGGCCGGACCGCCTCCAGGGCCCGGTCCAGGAAGGGCAGGGGATCCCGGCCGTCCAGGGGC
>JALUZX010000603.1 GCA_027011425.1 Planctomycetota bacterium | reverse complement strand
TGACCGACCCGGCGGAGATGGGAAAATACGCACTTGGGAATCTTCCCGGGTGGGAGGATTTCCCCGAGAAGGCCCGGCCCGGGGACATCCTGGCGGCGGGGGCCAACTTCGGCGCCGGATCGAGCCGCCAGCAGGCCGTGGACTGTTTCAAGGCCCTTGGGATCGCCGCCGTCCTGGCCCCTTCCTTCGGGGCCATCTACGAGAGGAACGCCGTCAACTCCGCCCTCCCCGTGCTCCGGGCCGACCTGGTCTCGGCGGGCCTGGAATCGGGGGAAGAGATCCGGGTGGATTTCTCCACCGGCGAGATCCTGCGGAAGAAGACGGGAGAGCGGATCCAGGGAAGCCCCATGAGCGAAGTCCAGCTCGAGATCTACAGGAGGGGCGGTCTTCTTTCGCCCCGGGAGGAGGCGTGAGTCCATGGCGGGAATGACCATGGCCCGGAAGATCCTGGCCCGCAAGGCCGGCCGGGAGAGGGTGGAGCCCGGGGAGATCCTCTTCGTCGAGCCCGACCTCCTGCTTACCCACGACAACACCGCCGCCGTCACCGCCAAGGTGAAAGGGCTCCTGGAGAAATACGGCGTGGCCTACCCGGAGCGGCACGTGGTGGTCCTGGACCACGTGATCCCGGCGGCCAACGTGAAGGCCGCGGAGAACCACAAGGCCGTGCGCGCCTACGTGGAGCGCCGGGGGATCCGCCATTTCTTCGACGTGGGAAGGGGGGTCTGCCACCAGGTGGTGGTGGAGGAGGGCCTGGCCCTGCCCGGGGCGGTGGCCGTGGGGAGCGACTCCCACACCTGCACCTACGGCGCCCTCAACTGCCTGGCCACAGGCATCGACCGCACCGAGGCGGCGGCCCTCCTCCTTACGGGGAAGACCTGGTTCAAGGCCCCCGAGGGGATCCTGGTGGAGCTTCGCGGGAGGCTCACTCCCCCCGTCTCGGCCAAGGACCTGGTCCTCGCCCTGGCAGGGGAGATCGGCGCCTCGGGAGCCAATTACAAGTCCCTGGAATTTTCCGGGGACCTGGAGGGCCTCTCCGTGGAGGAACGCCTCACCATCGCCAACATGGGCGTGGAGATGGGCGCCAAGGCGGCCATCTTTCCGGCGGACCGGGTGTTGCGGGAATGGCTGGAGGGGATGGGGGTCGCGGGCGAAGGCCTGGAAGGAGTGGAGCCCGGCGGGGAGGACGCCTACGTCCGGAAGGTCTCCCTGGACCTGGACGGGATCGAACCCATGGCGGCCCTTCCCCACGCGGTGGACCGGGTGAGGCCCGTCCGGGAGGTGGAAGGCCTGGAGATCCAGCAGTGCCTTCTCGGGACCTGCACGAACGGAAGGCTTTCCGACCTGGAGGAGGCGGCGGCGCTCCTGGAGGGAAGGAGGGTGCATCCCGGCGTGCGGCTTCTCGTGGCGCCCGCCTCGAGGCGCGTCCTGGAGGCGGCCCTGGAGAAAGGGCTCGTGGAGAAGCTGGTGGCGGCCGGGGCGATCCTCCTTCCCCCCGGGTGCGGGCCCTGTCTGGGAGCCCACCAGGGAGTGCTCGCCCCCGGCGAGAGGTGCCTCAGCACGGCGAACCGGAATTTCAAGGGACGGATGGGATCGCCCGAGGCGGAGATCTACCTGGCCTCCCCCGCCACGGTGGCCGCCTCGGCCGTGAAGGGAAGGATCACCGATCCCAGGCACTTCCTGGAGGAGGCGGGCCGATGAGAGTCTGGAAATACGGGGACGACGTGAACACGGACCTTCTCTTCCCCGGGAAATACACCTACACCTGTTCCACGCCCGAGGAGATCCTTCCCCACCTCTTCGAGGACCTGGACCCGGCCTTCGCCCGTGAGGTGAAGCCCGGCGACGTGGTGCTGGCGGGGGAGAACTTCGGGTGCGGCTCCTCGAGGGAACAGCCCGTGGTGGGCCTCGAGGCGGCGGGCGTCGCGGCGGTGGTGGCGAAGAGCTTCGCCCGCATC
>JALUZX010000602.1 GCA_027011425.1 Planctomycetota bacterium | reverse complement strand
GTCCACCGATGTCATCCTCGTGGCCAAGGGGACCTATTTCGACACCAACACCAACCTGGCCCAGGGGGGGATCGCCGCTCCGATTCTGCCCTCGGATTCCTGGGAGAAACACGCTCGGGACACCCTTGCCACGGGGGAAGGCCTGTGCGAGGAAAATGTGGTCAGGGAAGTCTGCTCCCACGCCAGGGAAACCATCGACTTCCTCGGCAGGTGGGGGGTCTCCTTCGACCTGGACGAACAGGGCAACCTGGACCTTCACCGGGAAGGGGGGCATTCCATCCCAAGGATCCTCCATGCCCGGGGCGATCAGACAGGAAAGGCCCTCCAGGAGACCCTGGCGGGCCGGGTCGTCTCCCACCCGGGCATCACCTGTTTCGAAAACTGCTTCGTTCTGGAGCTTCTCGTTCAGGATGGGCGTTGCCGGGGGGCCCTGGTCTCCCTGGCCGAAAAGGGCCTCATGGTGCTCTGGGCCGAGCGGGTGATCCTGGCCACGGGGGGAGGCGGCCAGATCTACCGGGAGACCACCAACCCCGCCGTGGCCACCGGTGACGGCCTGGCCCTTGCCTTCCGTGCAGGCGCAACCCTGAGGGACTTGGAACTGGTCCAGTTCCATCCGACGGCCCTCTACCTGGCAGGCGCAGCGCGATTCCTCATCTCCGAATCCGTCCGGGGCGCCGGCGCCGTCCTCCTGGACCGGAAGGGGCGGCCCATCATGAAAGACCTCCACCCCCGGGGGGACCTGGCCCCGAGGGACGTGGTTTCCCGGGCCATCTTCCGGGCCATGCTGGAGAGCAAGGAGACCCACGTCTACCTGGACATGCGGCCCATCCCCGGGGACCTCCGGCTCCGTTTCCCCGCCATCTATGAAGTCTGCGCTTCTTTCGGGATCGACGCCAAGAAAGAGCCCATTCCCGTTCGTCCCGCCGCCCATTACTTTCTGGGGGGAATCAAGGTCGATCGGTGGGGCCGGTCCGATCTTCCCGGGCTCTATGGCGTGGGCGAGGCGGCCAGCACTGGCCTTCACGGGGCCAACCGGCTGGCTTCCAATTCCCTCCTGGAAGCTGCCTGGATGGGGCACCAGGCCGGGCTCCACGCGGCCCGGGACCTCACGGGGGAAACCCAACCCTTCCAGAAGACCGTGGAGCTTTCCACCAAGAGGGGAGGGAAACCGGAAACGGAATTGAACGTCTACGATATGATCTATTCCTTGAAGGCCTTGATGGAAAGACACGTGGGCCTTTTGCGCGACGGAGCTGGGATGGAGGAGGCTCTGGCCAGCCTGTCTTTCTGGTCCCGGTGCGTCCACGACAGGGAACTGGACCGTCCCCGCAAGTGGGAATTGGCCAACATGCTGCTCCTTGGGGGGCTCATGGCCCGTGCGGCCGCGTGGAGGCGTGAGAGCAGGGGGGTGCATTTCCGTGAAGACTACCCTGAAAAGGACGACTTGCGGTTCCGGCGCCACTCCCTGGTCCGATACAAGCAGGGCGCCGGAGAAGTGATCTTTTCTTCCGAAGAGGTGGGAGGGACCTCTTCTTGAAGGAGAAACTGTCCGTTCGTAATCCCGGGGTCTTTCTGTTCGGCCTCTTTCCGCCGGGTCGGAATTTCCCGGATTGGGAGCCCCCTCTGGAAGAGCTGGCGTCCCTGGCCCGGGCGGCCGGGGCCAGGATCCTTGGCAGGGCCGTCCAGAAAAGGGCGGCGCCCCATCCCGCCACATTTTTCGGCAGGGGGAAGGCCCTGGAGATGGCGGAGCGGGTCGCCCTCCTTGGGGCGGACCTGGCCATCTGCGACCAGGAACTCACCCCCGCCCAGGGCAGGAACCTGGAGCGGATCCTGGGGGTGCGGGTCCTGGACCGGACCGAACTCATCCTGGACCTCTTCGCCACCCGGGCCCGGACGGCCCAGGCCAAGGTCCAGGTGGAACTCGCCCGGCTTGAATATGCCCTCCCGAGATTGAGGAGGATGT
>JALUZX010000601.1 GCA_027011425.1 Planctomycetota bacterium | reverse complement strand
GTCCCGAGCCTCCTTCGGGCCCGGATCTCCCCGGTCCGAAGGCCGTCCTTGTAGAAGTGCTTCCGCGCCAGGTCGGCCGGGTCCAGGTCGGCGTCGGAGTTTCCTTCCCACCGCCGGCAGAGATAGACGGGCTCCCAAATGCGGCCGATCCAATACTCCCTCGAGATCCGAAGGGCCATGGCGTAATCTTCTCCATAGCTTACGTCGGGGAAACCGATTTCCGCGGCGATCTTCCGGGCGAAGGCCCGGGGAGCCCCCACGCCGTGCACCCTGAGCAGGTTGTTGGGGCCGTTCTCGTCGGTCCACTCCCTGTGGTCCACCACGCCGGGGGGAATCTCGTTCCCCGCCATGTCCACCAGCCGGTAGGCACCCACCACCATGGCGAAAGGGCCCTCTCTCAGCTTGTCCACCATCTTCTGGAGGGTATGCGTATCGGCGTACACATCGTCGCTGTCGAGCTGGACGGCGAAAGTCCCGCATTTCTCCGACCGGAGCGCCAGGTTCCAGCACCCGCCGATCCCAAGGCCCTGTTCTTTTGGAACGATGGGATGGAGGCGGCCGTCCGACGCGGCGGTCTCTTTCAGGACCTCCCCGCCCCCGTCGGTGGAATGGTTGTCCACGGCAAGCACGTTGAAGGGGAAATCCGTCTCCTGGGAGAGGGCGCTTTTCAGGGCGTCACCGATGGTCCGGGCCCGGTTGCGGAAGGGAATGATCACCGAGGCGAGGACGGGGCGGTCTTCCAGTTCCCCTTCCGCCAGGGTCCGGCCCGGGCAGGGGATCCAGGCGCCCGTTCGTCTCAGCCAGGCCGTGGCCGCCTCTTCCCGTTCCTTCTGGATCTCCCGGGCCCTGGGAGAGACGTAGTCGAACTGTTTCTTCCCCGACGCGCGGGTGTCCAGGAGACGCTCCTCCGAGAGGACCCGGTCCACCCTCCTGGGCAGGGAGAACTGGGAGATCCTGAGCCTCAGGTCGTAGAGCCCGGAGAAACGGGTCCGAAGGAGGCCCCCCGTCTTTTCCAGGGCTTCCCTGGCGGCGGCGGTTCGGATCAGGGAGAAGGGGCCGAAATCGAAATCGTCCCGGACGCTCCCCTCCTGGTAGTCGCAGAGGGGCCGGTCCCGGGGCCCGCTTTCCAAAAGATCACGGGTGTCCCCGAAGACCCAGGCCGCCCCGGTCTCCCCGGCGGCCCGCAACAGTTCTTCCAGCCCCCCCGGTAGAAAATCGGAACGGTAGGGGGCGTGGGACCAGAGAATCCAGGGAGCCTTCACCCGGCGGACCACCTCTTCCAGCCGGCTCCCGGATTCTCCCGTTTCCGCGGGAAGAGGGATCATTTCACCCACCAGGGGATGACCGGCCGGGGGGGGCGGAGTCCCTCCAGCGGCCCCTTCCGGAAGCACCCAGACCAAGGCTGTCTTCACGGGACGCGTCCTTTCGGAAAAAGGGAACAAGGAAACATGGGGGCAAAGCCTAGCAGGCCTGCCTTTGGCCAGGAACCACCGGAGAGGAGAAGCCGCCCGGCCCGCACAGGGGCCGCCGGGGGATCCTTCTTTTCCCCCGGCGGAAAGGGATAGAATCGATTCTTTCCGAACTGAAGCTCTTCCTTCAATGGAGATGCCCATGGAACCCCAGGTCTACGCGTCCAGGAGGAAGGCCCTCCGCCGGGCCCTTCCCCAAGGCGTCCTTCTCTTTCCCGCCCTGGAAGAAGCCTCCCGGAACTACCCGGCCAACACCTATCCCTTCCGCCAGGATTCGCATTTTCTCTACTACACGGGCCTCTCCGTCCCCGGGATCGCCCTGGCTCTCTTCCCCGATGGGAAGGAGATCCTCTACGCCGACGAACTCCCCCTGGAGGACCTGGTCTGGTTGGGCCCCATGCCCGCGCCGGGGGACCTGGCCGAGAGGGCGGGGATCGAAAAAACGGCTCCCCTGAAAGACCTGGCCCGGGACCTCAGGGAGGCCCGGTCTCAGGG
>JALUZX010000600.1 GCA_027011425.1 Planctomycetota bacterium | reverse complement strand
CGTGATGGGCCCCGCGGCCTGGATGACCAGGACCCCGCCGCCGGCTCCTCCTCCGCCTCCCCGGGCGTTGCGGGGAAAGGTGGAGCCTGGATAGGTGGTGGAGGGGATCTTGTCTCCTCCGGCGCCGCCCCCGGCTCCTCCCACGGGGGCTTTCAGCTCCCCCGTAACCAGGACTTTCTTCCCGCCCACGGTCCGCACGTCCCGGCCGAAGAAATCGTTGGATCCGTCCTTGTCCCTCCAGACCAAGCCGCCGGGCCGACCCCCCGCCGGTTTCTTTTTTGGAGCAAGGGGATCCTTGCCTTCTCCATCCCCGCCGATCCCCAGCATCTGGGGGAAGGATGGGGACAAGTAGGCCGGGTCGCCGGCGGTGGTGTAACTACCGCCGCCGCCTCCTCCGGACCTGGGCCAAGGCATGGAACTCCCGTAGGTGGAATGTCCTCCTTTCCCGGCCCTTGCCGGGGCGCCTTCCGGGGTTTTCCCGTCGCCTCCCTTGGGGGAGGGCTTGGATGTTTCGGGGGAACCGGTTCCTCCCCTCGCCCCCCCGCAAACGGGTGTCCCCCCGGGCGAGGGAAGGCCGGCCTGGTTGAATCCATTGGGCCGGGGAGCGTCCCCGCCTTTCACCGAGATCGTCCCCCGGATGACCACCTTCCCCGAGGCAAGGAGCACCAGGGGGTTGGAGCCCATTCCCCGGACCATGACCCCTTCGGGAACGATGATGTCATGAAAAGGGAAGACCCCCCCCTTCACCGTGAAAGGAGGGCCTTTCTTCGGGACGACCTGGCAGAAATCGGTGTTGAGGATGAGGTAGGGAGTGGAGGGTTCGAAGTCCGCCACGGAGCCGCGAGGGAGGCGGAGGGAGGGACGAAGGACGCCTCCCGACCAATCGGCGGGCGGCTCGGGGAAGGGCGCGGCGGGATCGAAGAGTTCCGGATCGGAGAAATCCTTCACTAGGGCGGCGTACTGGAGAGTGGATGCCTTTTCGGTCCGGAAGGTCCCGAAAAGGGGATCGAACGAGGGGTCCCCGGCGTTGGATTGGCCCGAAAGGTCCTCCAGGGTCTTTTCCGCGATCACCCGGATCTCCGCGTTGCCCGGAAGGACTCCCTCGGGGCGGAGGGCGACGAGGGATCCGGAGAGTTGATTTTGGACCAGGATGGGCCTGGCGGGAATGGGCGTGAAACCATGGGGGTGGATGAGAGGGTCCTTGTATTCCAGGTGAAGCCTTTGGGGGGAGATGTTGGAGAGGGAGGGATTCAGGGGCTGGTCGAATCGAAGCAGGATGCCCCCGCCGGTTCCTGCCGGGAAGAGGTTGAGTTTCACCGTCTTTCCTTCCGGCTCCAGGGAGACTTTGCGGGGGCCCCAGGGGCGCTGGTCCGAGAAGAGCCGGCGCGGGTCGTTTCCCGTGGGTGTGACGAAAGAAAAGGAAAACGACTGGGCCAGGACCTTGCCGGAGAGGCTCTTGACCAGGGGGAATTCTCCTTCCTTGGCGCCGCCCAAGTGGACCATGTAGCGCCGCCCTGGTTTGAACCCGGTGTCCGCCAGGTCGGGCCTGGAGGGGAGGCGGGGGAGAAAGGCGATGGTTCTGGTGTCCACTTTGCCGTTCTGTTCGAAGTAGGAGAAGGTTCCCTCCACGGTTTCATGGAGGGCTTTGCCCGTCTCCCTGTCGAAGGGAAGGAACCGGAAGGAGTTGCGGTCTACCGTGGCCAGGTCCACGTCCAGGTTGAATTTCACCAGGATGGGCTGGTTGAGGCGGACGACCCCGCCCCCCGAGGGAAGGGACCCCAGGGCCACGAAAGGAGTGAGCTGTTGGAGGCCGCCCAGGGTGGAATGGGAAGATCGGCGCGTGCAGGAAAGGGCCGAAAGGCAAAGAAGGGGCAGAAATAGAAGTTTTTGGAAGTTCCCGCGTCCCGATTTCATGGATTTCCTCCGGTTTTGAGTAAAGGAAGGAGGGATGGACCGCAATATTC
>JALUZX010000599.1 GCA_027011425.1 Planctomycetota bacterium | reverse complement strand
GTAAAGGCCCCGCCCCTCCTTCCTGGCCCGCTTCACCCCTTCCACGACGAGATCCGCCTCGGCGCATCCAAGCCCCATGGCGCCGTAGCCCTCGTGGGAGGCGAAAAGGAGGTCCCCCATCTCCTCCAGGGAGGAGATGGCCTCCCTGCCGGCGGGAAAAGCCCGGACCAGTGCGGCGAACCGCTCCACCCGGGCCCGTTCCTCCACCGGAAAAGCCAGGGCCGCAAGGACCGGGTATTCCTGGCCGGGATCCACCCGGGTGACCGCGTCTTCCGTGCCCCCGGGAAAGCGCTCCAGGAAAGACCGGCCCTCCATCCGCTCGGGGAGGAGGGGAGCCAGCTCCCGGCGGAAGCGGAAGGGCTCCAGCAAGGCCGGCCCGCCCGGAGGAACCCTCTCCCCCAGCATGGCCCGTCCCATGAAGGCGGCGCACCGGGCCTTCTCGTAGGCCCTTCCCCCCACGCTGTGGCGGACCCCCGTGTCCAGGGCCCAGACCTCCACTTCACCGGGAAGTTCCAGGTCTCCCAGGTGGGCGTCCCGGGAGCAGTCCATCAAAAAAAGAGCCCCCTCCCGGGCCCCGAAAACCACGGTCTGGTCCATGAACCCGCAAGGAGCACCGGCCATCTCGTGCTCCACCTGCTGGGCGAGACGAGGGATCCGGTCCGGCGAAAGTTCCAGGCCCAGGGCCGCCGGGAGAGCCATGAGGGAGGAAACCTCCAGGGCCGCCGAGGAAGCGAGTCCCGCGCCGGGGGGAATCTCCGAGCGGACCCGCACCTCCACGCCGCCGAGGGAAAGGCCCTCCCAGGCCAGGATGGGAAGCGCGCCCAGGACGTATGCGGCCCACTTCGCCTTCCCGCGGAAGGCGGACCGCCCGGCCCGGACCAGGCCGCCCAGGTCCATCCGGAAGGGAGGAAACTCATCCTCCCGCCCGAGGGAGAGGCACCGGACCTCCTCCCCCGGGAGGGGACGGGCCAGGACCAGGCAGCCCGCCGCGAGTGGCCACTCCAGGACCAGGGAGCCCGAGTAATCCCCCACCCCGCCCAGGAGGTCCAACCTCGCAGGGGCCCGGGCGGCGAAGGAGGGTCCTTTCCCTTCCGGGGAAAGGAGCCGCCTTCCCTCTTCCAGGAGTCTTTCGGCCGTCCAGGATCCCTTGGCGGCGCCCATTCAGGCCTCCTCCTCCAGGTAATGCCTCTCCGGGGCCGCCCTCAGCTCCGCCGCTTTCTCCTCGGGACACGTATCCGCCAGGAAGGATCCTCCCCCCGTCTCGGGGCCGGCCAGGTGCTTGAGGAGCCCTGGTTTGCGCAGGAGAGGATAGATCTCCAGGTGGAAGTGGAACCCCCTGCTTCCCCCGGCGGGAGCGTCGTGGGAGGCCAGGATGTAGGGCATGGGGCGCTTCCAGAGGTTGTCCAGGCGCGCCAGGACCGAGCGAAGCAGGCCCGCAAGGGCCCGGGTCTCCTCTTCTTCCAGTTCCTCCACGGCCCCCACGGGCCTTTCCGGGGCGATCCAGGTCTCGTAGGCGAAACGGGCGCAGAAGGGAACGAAAGCGAGCATCCCATCCCTTTCCGCCACGATCCGAAGGCCCTGGGCCTTCTCCCGCTCCAGCATGGCCCCGAGCAGGGTGCCGCTCCGCTCACGGGCGTGGCGGCGGGCCCGCTCCGCCTCCTTCCGGATGGTCTCGAAGACGAAGGGCACGGCGTAGATCTGGCAATGGGGATGGGGGTTGCTCACGCCCACCTCCCTTCCCCGGTTCTCGAAGAGAAAGACGTGCTCCACCCCCTCGATCCGGGAGAGTTCCCGCCTCTCTTCCTGCCAGGCCCGGACCGCGCGGAAGACCTCTTCCTCTCTCATCCGCGCGAGAGAAAGGTCGTGCCTTGGGTGGTAGCAAAGGACCCGGCTCCTGCCGAGAGCCCGGCGGGTCCGGTAGGGACCGCCCGGGGCCGGCCCCGGGCGGTCCCTACCGGACCCGCC
>JALUZX010000598.1 GCA_027011425.1 Planctomycetota bacterium | reverse complement strand
GCCCCGGTCCAAGGACAGGCCCCCCCTCTGGGCGGCTGCGGAGCAGAAGGCCCGGGGCGGCGATTACGCCGGGGCGATCATCCTGCTGGAGAAGTTCCTCGCCGGGAATCCTCCCCTCGCCCCCGAGGAGAAGAGCGCGGCCTGGTACGACCTCTCCCGCTGGTACCGGAAGGTGGGGGACAAGGAAGCCTCCCGGAAGTATTTCTCCATGGCCCTGGACACGACCTGGTCCTCCCTGGGTCCCAAGGATCTCTTCCTGGGAGGCCTGGAGCTTCACAAGGCCGGGAAGTACAGCCAGGCCCGCCGCTATTTCGCCGCCTTCCTCCTCCAGGAGGACCTGATGGTGCCGGAGCTGAAGAAGAAGATCGCCCAGGCCTGGTATCTCCTGGCCGAGGGCTACCGCCTGGAGGCCGAGGCGGGCGAGAAGGCCCAGGAACGCCGGGAGGAGGCCCTCCGGAAGGCCGCCGGCGGGGAGGGGAAGCGGTGAGGCGGGCGCGCCTGGTTCCCCTTCTTGCGGTCCTTCTCCTGCTCACGGGGATGAAGGGGGACGACTTCGTCACCGCCGCCAAGGGCGCGCCGGGCACGCGCAACGTAAACGTGGCCGGTTCCGGGCTGAGCGTATGGGACGGCATCCTCCGGGTTGCCCGCTTCCTGGGGTGGACCGTCCGGTGCAACCCCAGGGACGAGCAGGTGCTCCGGTCCTTCCCTCTCCGGGCCTACGTGGGAAACAGGGACGGGACGGTCCTTGTGGACCTCATGGCGGCCTCGGCGGGGATGGACGTGATCATCGACGAGGACAACAAGATCTTCACCCTCCTCCCCGAGCCCCAGCCCGCCACGGAGGCCGGGAGAAAGGCCCTGGCCCGGAAGGCCGTGGAGGCCTACCGCATGGCCATGCTAAACCCCGTAAACCCAATGGACACCCCGGCTCTCCGCTACCACCTGGCCGACCTCTTGATGACGGAAAAAGAATACGCCGCCGCCGCAGGGGAGTTCGCCTCCATGGTGAAGAAGGCCCTTCCCAGGGATCCCTTCCTGCCCCTGGCCTGTCTCAAGGCCGGCCTGTGCCTGGCCAGGCTTGGGGACTACAGGGGAGGGCGGGCCTATTTCCGGAAGGTGATCGACGAATTCCGCGAGAGCCCCCTCTTTCCGGAGGCCCTTCTGGGAGAAGCGGAATGCCTCTACGGCGAGGGAAGGATCGAGGACGGGATTGCGGGCCTGGAGACCTACCTGGACCGCTACAAGGGAACCAAGTACGAGGGGCCCATGCGGGTGGCCCTGGCCGACGGCTTGTTCCGGAAAAAAGAATATCAGCGGAGCCTGAAAGCCCTGGAGGGAGTGGAGAAGCTCTTTCTCAAGCCGGAGGAGCGGCGCAAGGCTCTCTACCTGGCCGGGGCCTCGGCCCTCCGGGCGGGGGACCCTGTCCGGGCCGTGAAAGGCCTCCGGGATTTCCTGCTCTCCGATACGCCGGGGTCCAGGCTTCACGCGGAAGCCTGCCTGGACCTGGCCGACGCCCTCTCTAGGGTGGGCCGTTACGTGGAGGCTCTCTGCGCCGTCAAGGACGCGGCTTCACGCAAATTGCCCAAGGACCTTCTCCCCAGGTGGGCCATGGCCGCGGCGGCCGCCGAGAAGAGGCTGGCCCAGCCCGACAAGGGGATCTTGCTCCTGCAGAACGCCCTGGCCCGGGAGGGCGGGCCCCGGAAGGCCCCGGAGCTGGGGCTTCTTCTGGCGGAGTTTCTCGAGGAGAGCGGCCGGTACGAGAAGGCCCGGGCCCTCCTGGAGGAGGAGTCGGGGATCGCCGGCCCCATCGGGGACCGGGCGCGGGCACTCCTTGTGAAATGCCTGGAAGACCAGGGCCGTGACAGGGAGGTGGTGGAAAAGGCCCGGGCCTTCATCCCCCTCACCAAGGCCGAGGGCCCCCTGGACCGGCTCTTCCAGGCCCTGACCGACGCGTTGACCCGCCTGGGA
>JALUZX010000597.1 GCA_027011425.1 Planctomycetota bacterium | reverse complement strand
CTTCGGCCCCGCCCTGGCCCGGATCCCTTTCTACATGGGGGTCATCGCCCGGACCCTGGCCCTCTTCCGGAGAAATCCTCCCGACCTGGCGGTCCTGGTGGACTCCCCAGCCCTCAACCTGCTCCTTGGGATCAAGGCCCGCCGCCTGGGCATTCCCGTCCTCTACTACGTCTGCCCCCAGCTCTGGGCCTGGGCGCCCTGGCGGATGAAACGTTTCCGCCGGGCCTGCGACGGGGCTCTCACCCTCTTTCCCTTCGAAGCTCCCTTCTTCCGCCGGGGAGGCATCCACGCCGCCTGGGCCGGCCACCCCCTGGCCCGCAAACTGGGAAGGCTCATGGAATCCAGGGGGGAAGACAGGGAAAACCCCTTCCGGGATCCGCCCACCCTTGCCCTCCTTCCCGGCAGCAGGCCCAAGGACCAGGAGGGAAACCTTCCCATCATGGTTTCGGCCCTCCGGATCCTCCGCGAAGAAGGACGAAAGATCCGGGCCGTGGTGGGCCAGGACGATCCCGGGCGCCTGGAGAAGGCCCGGTCCATTCTCGCCGCCCTGCCCGGGGGACAGGAGGTCGAGACCACCGCCGACCTTCACGGCCTCCTCGCCGGGGCCCGCCTGGCGGTGGTGAAGTCCGGAACGGGATCCCTTGAAGCGGCCCTTGCGGGGACGCCCAACCTGGTGGTCTACGCACTCTCCTCCTTTCTCCGCTTCCTGGGAAACCGCTTTCTCTCCGTCCCCTGGGTGGCGGCGGCCAACCTTTCCGCCGGGAGGGAAATCGTCCCGGAACTCCTTCTCGTTCCCGGGGAGGAGGCGGCCCTGGCCCGGGCGGCGGCCCGGCTCTGGGACGACGAGGCAGGAAGAGAGAGGCAGAAAAAGGACCTCCTGGAGGTCCGGAAAAGCCTCCTCCCCTCAGGCAGGGAGGCCGACCCCGCCGCCTGGATCCGGTCCCTCCTGGGCATGGAAGGGAGCGGGTCGGGAGCCTGAGCCCCGCGCCCCCGGGGAAAGGCCCCGGGGGGGCGGCGGCGCTTACTTGTGTTTCTTCTCCAGGCTGGCCCCGATCCACCCCTTGGCCGCAATGAGCGCCAAGGGGCTCACCAGGGAGATGCACCCGTAGATGATCCAGAGGGTCTGGGTGTTCTGGGGCCCGAGCTTGGGACAGTAGAGGGAGAGGAAATACCCGCTGTAGAAGCCGGTGACCACCTTGGTCAAAAACCAGGGAAGCTGGGCGATTCCCATGTAGGCACCGGTCTTTCCCTCGGGAGCGATCTCCGCCACGAGCTGGAGGAACCTGGGCGACCACATGGCCTCGCCGATGGACATGAAGAAAATATAGGCGAGGAGGAAGACCGGCGAGGGCTGGAAGGCCAGGAGGAAGGTGGGAAGGGCCATCACCAGGGTCCCCCAGACCATCATGGTGTAGACCTTGGCCCGGGAGGTCACCGCCGCCACCAGGGGAGTGAGGAAGAAGATCAGGATGGGGTTGATGTTGGAGAACAACTCGAAGTTTTCTCCTACGAAGGTCCCGCCGAAGGCCCGCTTCGTATAGTAGGGCATGGTGAGCCAGTTGTGGGCGAAGAGCGTCTGGACCGGAATGAGGGAGAAGATGAAGAATGTGAACTTCAGGTTGTGGAAGGGATGGTCCGGCCTGAGGGCCAGGATCCTCCAGACCAGGCCCACCAGGAAGAAGAGTCCCAGGAGAACCAGGATTCCGTATCGGAAGAAGAAGGCCTTGAAGCGGGCGCCCCAGGGGGCGACGGCCGCCCCGGGAAGGATGCCGGCCAGGGCCTTCCCCATCTCGTGCATCCGGCCCAGGGTCTTCGCCCCGAGTTTCCCGAGGAGCGGTTTTTTCGAGGGCTTTACGCCGGGCTTTCCGGCCACGTGGACCAGGTCCCCCGCGTCCAGGGAAAGAAGGGCGGAGAAGAAGAGCCTCTCGGCCAGGAACTTCCGGGCCACCGGCCCCGCCCCCCCAGCCAGGCCC
>JALUZX010000596.1 GCA_027011425.1 Planctomycetota bacterium | reverse complement strand
GAACGTGGTCCGGGGTTGGGAGGATAGGGGAAGGACGGAGGAAGAAGGGTGGCTGGGAAAATGAGAATGTTTGGCGGGCGTGAGGGTGTGTTTTGGGTTTGCCTTTTCCTGGGGGCGGCGGGTTTTCTCTCCGGGACGGCCCGGGCCCAGGAGGGGAAGAAAAAGAGCGGGCCGGAAGGTTTGCTTTGGCCCCCGGGATGGGTGGAGAGAGTTTTGAAGGAGGCAATCCTCGCCCATCCCGGAGAGAACGTGGTCTTCTCTCCTCTTCAGGTGAAGCTGGACCTGACTTTGTTCCGCAAGTTCGCCTTGAAGAAAAGCCGGGAAAAGATCGACCGGTTCTTTGGAATCCGGAAAGGATCGGAGGACTTGGAGTTCCAGAAGAAAATTCTCCTCCCTGGGCTTCAAGGGATGATTCGGGACAAGGATTTCGGATTTTTCTGGCGGCTTTCCATGTCTTGCCGGGCTGTGCCCGGCCCTGGAACGGTGCTGCGCGAGGATTTTCTCCAGGCCCTCCGGGGGATCCAGGTGGGGCCGCCTCCGGAAAGAAAAGAAAAGTTGAAAGTCCCCCCCCTCAGACCTGGGGACCTGGCCTGGGTCTCCAGGCTGGAGTTCGGCGCCGCGTGGAGGGAGACTTTCATTTCCAAAAAGGATGAAAAGGGAAGATTCTTCAGCTTTCGCCCCGGGGTACGTTATCGAAGGTTGCCTCGCGGGGATCCCCTGGGGCCGGGCGCCTGGAAGGATGTGGTCTTTCTCCGCTACCCGGGAGGGCGGCCCTGCGGTTATACGGGCAATCTTCTCTACCAGGCCGTCTCCCTGGAATTGCGGAGAGGGTTTACCTTCGTTGTGGTCCTTCCCAGGGAATGGAAAGGTCTTCTCCCGGTCCTGGACAAGATCGGATTGGAAGGGCGGAAGCGGGCGCTTCGCCTGGAACCCATGGTCATGGTGGACCTCTTCCTTCCCAAGTTCCGGGCTGTGTACGAGGACGTCCAATTCCTCTCGGTCCTGGAGAGAAGTGGGTTGTTTGAAGAAGGGGAACCCTTGTCACTCCTCGCCTCTAAGTCGAAGAATTACCTTGCGGCCTACCTCGTGAGTGCGGGAATCGAGGTGGAGGAGATGGGAATCAAGGGATTCTCCGCGTCCCTCCTGGTTGGTATGGCGTGCGCCACCAATACGTACGAGGTCGTCAAGGTGGACCGGCCTTTCCTTTTCTATGTGTTTCCCCCTTCCGGCAGGGACGACCCCCTTCTCGCGGGGGCGGTTTTCGACCCGGGGGAGGTGCAAAAGAAAGAGATGTAGGGGATGCAGGGGCCGCCGGAGGCGCCGTCTTCGGCGCCGAACGTCGGCCCGGATGGTTCCGGGGATTGGGAATCATCGCGGTGTCTTGGGAAATCGCGGGACGACCGTCGGGACGGCGCTGCGCGCCGTCCCGCGGGCGTCCCCTTCTTGAAAATTTGCATTCTGATTGCAAGAAATCGACCAAGGAAGTCTTCAAGGGTGGCGTCCCGCTGTCCCTTGTGCTCGAAAAGCGGCAAATTCTTCCTTGGGTTGTGCCCCTCCGGGAGGGGGAAGGGGATGGGCATTTGCAGAAGTCATGAATCTGTGCCCTATTCAAGTGGGCCGCCTTTTCAAAGGGGACAGGATCTTGAAAAGGGCACAGATTTTCGGCGGATCCATCGCGGTCCAACGTCGGGATCCCCCGGCCTCCGGCCGGGGATCCCGACGGTGGACCCTACAGATGCGAATCGGGTGTAGGGAACACCGGAGCCGCCCTCTTCGGCGGGGACGTTGTTCGGCGCCGGGCGAAGGGCCAGGATCCGGCGGGATGGTTATCCTCGGTCCAGGGCTTTGAGGAGGTGGAGGATCCAGAGGCCGTTCTTTTTATGGTGGAAGCGGGCTTCCAGGACGCGCTTGCCTCCGGGGCCCATGGGGAGGCGGAAGGAGACGCGGTTTTCGTCCAGGAGGCGCGGTTTGGG
>JALUZX010000595.1 GCA_027011425.1 Planctomycetota bacterium | reverse complement strand
CTTCAAGAAGAGCGAAACCCCCATCACCATCTCGGGGAGCCGGAAACGCCTTCGCGTAAACATTCAGATCGAGCCCTGATCCGGCGGCCGTCCCGGGAGGGAACCCCTCACGGAGATTCCAGGTTCAGATCTCGAAGCGGCCGAAGCCCACGTGGACCACGGGGCCGCCGATCTTCACTTCCGTCACCTTTTCTTCCCGGGTGAGGACCTGGACGTCCACCTTGCCCGGCCGGCCCACCTCGTGGCCTTGTTCCACCACCAGGTCCATGGAGGGCGTAGGCAGGAGCACCCTGTTGCGAACGAGAAAAGCCCCCACGCACCCGGCGGCGTCCCCCGTGACGGGGTCCTCGTGGAGTCTTGTGTCTCCGAAGGGAACCTGCCTGCCGTGGGCCGTTGCCTCGGGGCTCTCCGTCTCCATTGTGAAAAGGTAGAACTGGTCCGTTCCCACCCTCCGCACGAGCTGGGAGACCACCTCCAAGTCGGGCCGCACCCCCTGGATCGCCTTGAGGTCCATCACGGGAATGACGAACCAAGGCACCCCCACTTCCACCACCTGGGGGAGGAGGTCGCCCGGGCCGATCTTCCCCTCCTCGATCCCCAAGGCCGCCTCGACCAGCATCTTGTCGGCGAAAGGCTGGCTGAACTGGGGCGGCGAAAGGGACATGACCACTTTCTGGATTTCTTTGCCCCGGATGTGGACCTCCACGGGAAGGATGCCCGCCCCCACCTCCTGCTGGACCACCGTGACCGGTTCCTCCAGGGCGACATCTTCCAGCATGGCCAACACGTAGTGGGCCCCGAGAACGGGGTGGCCCGAGAGGGGGACTTCCTTGCGGGGGGTGAAGAAGCGGAGCCTCACGTCCGCCTGGGGAGAGGTGGGAGGCAGGACGAACACCGTATCCGTGTGGTTCAACTCCCGGGCCAGGAGCTGCATCTCATCCTCGGCCAACCCCGAAGCGGAAGGGAAAACCGTCAAGGGGTTCCCGCCGAAGGGGCGTTCCGAAAAGACGTCCACCCAGTGATACTCGAAAATCCCCATGCCTGGTCTCCCTAAAGAAGGCCTTCGAATGGTCCAAGGAGAAGCATACTCCCAGGTACCAGGCCATCCAACATCCTGAGCCCGTCAGAAAAGGGAAAAGGAAAAACCGAAAGAAGAAAGGATACGCCCACCGGCCCGCGGGAGGGCCAGGGAAACAGGGGGAACCTGAGCCTTGGGAAAAGGGAAAGAAAGACTCTGTGCCTTGGGAGCGCTGGCTCTCCTGGGAGGGTGCGCCTTCTCTCCCCCCCCATCCTCCCTCCCGGGCGCAAGCGGGCCTATCCCCAAAGATTCTCCTCTCCGCCTTGTTCCCCAGGATCCCTCCAGGTTCTTTCGGGAAGTCTCATCTCCCCTGGGGACCCTCACTTTCCAAGGGGAAGAAAAAATCTCCAAGGCCTTGGGAAGCCGGCCTTTCCCATCCGAACCGGGGCCGCCCCGCCTGCCGGGCGACCCGGAAGAACAATGGCTTCTCCACCGGGGCGGGCATCTCCTCAAGCCCCTGGTGGCTTCCCTGGGCCTGGAGAGCTGGTTCCGGAAAAGGGCTCTCTCCTTCGACGGCGCCCGAATCCATACCGCTTTCCAGGACTGGATCGCCCGTCTCACCGGGGACATCCCTTCCCGGGAACGTCTGGGCCCTCCCCTTCTGTCCCTGAATTTCCAAGGCTCCGCCTTGGCCCGGGGAAGATCACCTCTCACCTTGGTCTTTCGTCCGGGAGAGGAATTCAGGCTCCAGTGGAACGACCGGCGGGGAGGCCTGACCTGGGGCCACCCCTTGAATGGCATCTTCAGGGCCGAAGGACGGATCTCGATCCGGAACGCCCGCCTTTCCCGGCCTTCCTCCTGCCTGGGTCTCATGGCCCGGCTCCCTTCGGGCTGGATCTTCCGGGTCCGGTTGGGAACGGACATCGGCCCCTCCACCCTGGACCTCCCCTGGGACC
>JALUZX010000594.1 GCA_027011425.1 Planctomycetota bacterium | reverse complement strand
GCACCCGGATCTCCGCCGCGGTGAGCCCCTGGAAGTAGAAAGCCATGAGAAGGGCCCCGAGCTGCTCGTCCGTGCAGGTCCCGTCCACGAGGGAACGAACGAAGAAATCGATGGCCTCGGGGGTGAATTCCTCGCCCGAGGTCTTCAACCGGATCAATTCTCTGATGTCCATGGGATGATCAAGGCTCCAAGGTAAAGGGATGGGGAAGAAGGGCGGCCAGGCGGAAGAGTCGTCTCTCCCCGGTCTCGCCCGCTTCCACGAGGATAGGTAGATCTTTACAGAATTCGGAAAGGACCTGGCGGCAGGCGCCGCAGGGCGTGGAAATCCGCCGGCCCGGAATCTTCAAGGCCAGGGCCCGGAACTCCCGCTTCCCCGCGGCGACGGCGGAAAAGAGGGCCGCCCGTTCCGCGCAGATTCCAAGCGGATAACTGCTGTTCTCCACGTTGCAGCCGGCGAACACTTCTCCGCCGGCGCAAAGAAGGGCCGCCCCCACGGGAAACCCGGAAAAAGGCGCATAGGCCCGGGCCGCGGCCTCCCCGGCCGAGGAAAGGAGTTCCTCCCAGGGGAAGGGGCCTGGATCCTGGTTGTTGTCATTCATAAGAACCGCCTCTTCCTCCGCCGGGGAGCGCCCTCTTCTCGATAGGAAAGGTAGGACCATTCCCGGAGGATCCTCAGAGGAATTGGCGGGAGTGCATGGGAATCGAACCCACCGGGGACGCCTGAAGACGCCCCCCACTGGTTTTGAAGACCAGGCGGCGCACCAGCGCCGAACCACTCCCCCCCGCGAAGGTGAGAGGAAAACCTACCCGGAAGAAGGAAAGAAGAAAACCCGCCTTTCCCCGGTCCGCCGCCTCAGCCCGTGAGGGCCCAGGCCACGGCGTCGGCCGCCAGGGGGATCTCCTCCTCCTCCAGGGTGCGCGGGTCCAGGAGGACCAGCTCCTCCCGGACCCGGGCGAAGAGGGGAATGGGCGCTCCCCGCAGGCGCCGGACCAGGGCCTGGGCGGAAAGTTCGACCTGGAGGCCTACCAGCCGGGTGGGAATCTCCCGGCCCGGGGCGGAGCCGGACCCTGCCCGGGAGACCCCGTCCAGGAGGGTCGTCTCCAGGCCGGGAAGTTTCTTCCTGTCGATGAAGCCCTTCAGCCGCCGGGCCTTGCGCCGGAGTTCCTCCAGAGGCGCCAGGAGGTGGCGCAGCGCCGGGACCCGCCAGACCACCTCCTCGCCGGAGTCATAGATCCGGAGGGTGGCCTCCAGGGCGGAAAGGGCGAGCTTGTCGCACCGGACCGCCCGGTAGACAGGGTTCCGCCGGCATTTCTCCACGACTTCCTTCTTTCCCAGGATGATCCCGGCCTGGGGCCCCCCCAGGAGCTTGTCCCCACTGAAGCAGACCAGGTCCACCCCGGCGGCCACCGATTCCTTGACCCGGGGCTCGTCCTCCAGGCCCGGGATGGGCTCGGAAAGGAGGAGCCCGCTCCCCAGGTCCTCCATGACGGGGATCTCCAGCTCCTTTCCCAGGGCGCAGAGATCGGCAAGGGCGGGCATCTCGGTGAACCCGTCGATCCTGTAGTTGCTGGTATGAACCTTGAGGAAGAGGGCCGTCCTCTCCGTCACGGCAGCCCGGTAGTCCCGGACGTAGACCTTGTTGGTACATCCCACGTCCACCAGCGTGCATCCGGCATACCGCATGACCTCGGGCATCCGGTAGGAACCGCCGATCTCCACCATCTCCCCCCGCGCCACGGGAACCTCCCCCCCGGCGGCCAGGCTGTTCAAGGCAAGGAGGGTTGCGGCGGCGTTGTTGTTCACCACCAGGGCCGATTCCGCCCCGGTGATCCGGACGAGAAGCTCCCGGACCGCGTCCTCCCTCCTGGACCGGTCCCCCGTGACGGGGTCCACCTCGAGCCGGCAATACCCGGAGCAGTCCCGGAGGGCGTCCCGGGCTTCCCGGGCCAGGGGGGCCCGGCCCAGGCCCGTGTG